>CALRVU010000349.1:0-4534 GCA_943371685.1 Bordetella parapertussis
CAGGTTGTCATAGGCCACGGTGAGCTTGTGCAGCGCGTCGGCCAGGCTGTGCTGCTGCAGGGTCTTGAGCTGGGGCAGCTGCTGCACCGCAAAGCGCGGCAGCAGCAAGGTCTCGAAGGGCCAGCTGGCCCAATAGGGCACGACCGCCAGCCAGTCGGCGTTCTGCACCACCACCCGCTCGCCCAGGGCGGCCTCGCGCTCGGCATAGTCCAGCAGCATGGGCCGGCCGTGCGCGGCCAGCCAGGTCTGCTGCTGCCGGTCTTCGGTCAGGGCCAGATTGGGCAGGAAGTTGCTGGCCCAGACCTGACCGTGCGGATGGGGGTTGGAGCAGCCCATCATGGCACCCTTGTTCTCGAACACCTGCACCCAGGGATAGGTGCGCCCCAGGTCGGCCGACTGGTCACACCAGGTCTGCACCACCTGCTGCAGCGCCGGCTGGCTCAGCTCGGGCAGGGTCAGGCTGTGGTCGGGCGAGAAGCAGATCACGCGGCTGCGGCCGCGCGCGCTCATGCGGCGGAACAGCGGCGACTCGTTGGCCGGCCCGTCATCGGGGGCGTCATGCTCCAGCGCCGCAAAGTCGTTGTCAAAGACATGGGTGCCGGTGTAGGCGGGATTGCGCTCACCGGTGATGCGGGCATTGCCGGCGCACAGGTAGCAGCTCGGGTCGTGGCGCAGGCCGGCCTCCAGGGCAGGCGGCTCTTGCTGACCCTGCCAGGGTCGGGTGGAGCGCTGCGGCGAGACCAGCACCCATTCGCCGCTCAAGGGGTTGTAGCGGCGGTGGGAGTGGGTGTCAGCGGCAGGCGTGGCGGCGGGATCGTGGCGCATGGTCAAACTGGACAGGGGGAGTCGGGGGGCGTGGCGAGCGGTGCCGGATCAGCCCGCGTAGCCGTTGGGATGCGATTGCTGCCAGCGCCAAGTGTCGCTGCACATCTGGCCCAGATCGCGTCGCGCTTGCCAGCCCAGGGTCTGGCGGGCGCGGGCGGGGTCGGCCCAGTAGGCGGCCACATCGCCGGCGCGGCGGGCCACCACCCGGTGGGGCAGCGGCTTGCCGCAGGCCTGTTCGAACGCGGCCTTGAGCTGCAGCACGCTCTGGCCCTCGCCGGTGCCCAGGTTGAAGCAATGGGCGCCCGGCTGGGCATCGAGATGGCGCAGCGCGGCGACATGGCCATCGGCCAGGTCCAGCACATGGATGTAGTCGCGCACGCCCGTGCCGTCGGGCGTGGGGTAGTCGGCGCCAAACACCTGCAGGGCCTCGCGGCGGCCCACGGCCACCTGCGCGATGTAGGGCATCAGGTTGTTGGGCACGCCACGCGGATCCTCGCCCATGGTGCCGCTGGGATGGGCACCCACGGGGTTGAAATAGCGCAGGCTGACGGTGGCCCAATCGGGCCGGGAGGCCGCAGTCTCGGCAATCGCCCGCTCGGCCACCAGCTTGGTCTGGCCATAGGGGCTGGTGGGGCCGAGGTCGGCCTGCTCGGTCAGCGGCAGCTCGGACGGCTCGCCGTAGACCGTGGCCGAGGAGCTGAACACCAGCTTGCGCACGCCGGCGGCATCCAGCGCCCGCAGCAGGCACAAGGTGCCCTGCACATTCACGTCGTAATAGTCCAGCGGCTTGGCCACCGACTCGCCCACCGCCTTGAGGCCGGCAAAGTGGATTGCGGCATGGAGCTCGTGGCGGGCCAGCACCTGCTGGAGCAAGGCGCCATCGCGCACGTCGCCGGCCACCAGCGTGGGTGCCAAGCCGGTCAGGGCCTCGATCCGGTCCATCACCCGGGGATGGCTGTTGGAGAAGTTGTCGAGCACGACCGGGTGGTAGCCGGCCTCGATGAGCCGCACGCAGGTGTGGCTGCCGATGTAGCCGGCGCCGCCGGTGACGAGGATATTGGGCTTCATGGATCGATCACTCAAGCGCAGGGCCAGGCCGCCACGCCGGCGGGGGCCAGAACCGGGCCGCCGATCAGGCAGTCGGACTCCGGGGTGAACGGCAGGGCTTGCGCCTGGCCGCTGAAGTTGAAGGCGAACTGCAGGCGGCCGCGCCGGCGCAGGCGCAGGCCCTCGGGCAGGCGGCGCGTGGCCAGGCCGGCGGCCAGCGCCGCTTGGGCCAGCCAGTCCACCAGCAGGTCGTTGTCAACCAGGGCGCAGGCATAGCGCAGCGCACCATGACGCAGCAGCGCCGGTCCGCCGTCGGCAAAGCAAGCCTCGGTCTGCATGCCCTGGCCCTCGATTGCGCCGTCGCGCACGCCATCGCTCTTTCCGGGCTGCACGGTTTCTCGCCACTGCAGGGCCTGGCCCAGCGGCGCGCCCTGGGGCTGGGCACCGGCATGCACGGCCACGCTGCGGCCCGGCCGCATCGACTCGACCCGCAGCACCTGCATGGGCAACCACTGCGCCAGCGGGCCGGGCGGCAGCGCGTCCGGGATGCGGAAATTCGCCGTCTTGCTGCCGGTGCGCGGGCCGAACCACCATTGCTGGGCCGGTGCCGCACTGGTGCGGGCCGCGTCCAGCGCGGCTTGCAGCGAGGCGCTCAAGGCTGGCGGCCAGTGCAGCAAACTGGGGACCACCACCAGGGCATAGCCGCTCAGGTCAGCGCTGGCGGACACGATGTCCACGTCCAGGCCCAGCTGGCGCAGCGCGCTGTAATGGCGGAAGGCCGTGCCGAACATGTCCATGTCGGCGCCCTGGGGCTGGATCTGGGTCATCCAGTGGCTGGTGTAGTCCAGCACCAGCGCGACTCGGGCCGGCGCCAGGGGATCGCTGAGCCAGGCCTGCAGGCCCTGCATCTCGCGGGCGGCTTCGGCAGCCTCCAGGCCGCCCTGGTCCAGCACATCGTCGGGCCGGTTCAGGCCCGAATGCATCTGCTCTTGCGCATAGGGCAATTGCCGCCAGCGGAAGTAGGACACCAGCTCCGCCCCGTGAGCGCAGGCCTCCCAGGTCCAGGCGCGCACCTGGCCGGGCACCGGCTGAGCATTCCAATGGGCCCAGTTGACCGGACCGGCCTGCTGCTCCATCACCCACCAGCGGCCCTGGCACAGGCCGCGGTAGAGGTCGTGGTGGAAGGCCGCCACATCGGGGTGGCCGCTGCGGGCCCAGCGCAGGCGTTCCTCGTCACTGAAGAAGCGCACCGTGTCGGTGAAGCCCAGCGGATAGCTGTCCCAAGCGGCCACGTCCAGGTCGCGGGCCAGCTCGTGGTGCTCGAACTCGCCGAAGAAGCCCATGAAGTTGTGCAGCACGCTGCGGCCGGGCGAATGCGCACGCAGGATGTCCACCTGCATGCGGTTGTAGCGGATGACTTCGTCCGAGGCAAAGCGGCGGAAGTCCAGCGCATGGATGGGGTTGGGCGTGGTGGGCAGGCCGACCGGAAAGCCGACCTCGTCAAAGCGGTCCACCGCCATGCTCCAGAACGCTGCGCCCCAGGCCTCGTTCAGCGCCGCCACCGTGCCGTAGCGGCGCTCCAGCCAGGCCCTGAAGCCCGCCAGCGCCGCCGGCGTGTACGACAAGACCGTGTCATGGCAGCCGTATTCGTTGTCGGTCTGCCAGGCCACCACGGCCGGATGCTGCCCATAGCGCTCGGCCATGGCCTGGACGATGCGGGCGCTGGCCTGGTGGAAGGCCGGATTGGAGAAGCAGTAGTGGCGGCGCGCGCCAAAAGGCTTGGGCCGGCCCTGGGCGTCCAGCGGGGCAATGTCGGGATGGGCCTGCATCAGCCAGCTGGGCGGCGCGGCGGTGGGCGTGCCCAGCACGATGCTCAGGCCGGCGGCCGCCAGGGTGTCGATGGCCTCGTCCAGCCAGGCCCAGTCAAATTCGCCCGGCCGGGGCTCCATGCGGGCCCAGGCAAATTCGGCGATCCGCACCACGCTGATGCCCAGGGCCTTCATGCGCTGCGCATCGGATGCCCACTGGCTGACGGGCCATTGTTCCGGGTAGTAGCAGACACCCAGTTGCATGGGCCTGCCCGGCCCGGGCGGTGGGGTGGGCGACAAGGACATGGGGGCAGTGGAGACAGTGGGAAGGGGACTCATGCGCAGCAACCAGACTCCGCACCGCGGGCCGGAGCAAGGCGCGGTGCAAAGTCCCAACAAAGGGAGGGCTCGAAAGCCCAGAAACCATCGCGCCGACTGCCTCATCGCAGATTAAACGCTTAACTGCATTTAACCTGAAAGCGCATCCAGGTGTCAATTCACCGCTGACTCGCCTCGCCACCTTCGCCACCACCAAGCACCTCACTGCTCCACCCACCATCCCGCCAAAATAAAGCCCGATGACACTCGTTTCACCCATGTAACCCCAAGTCCCAACGCCCTCTCTCATCAACCCGGCACACCCCCCAAAAATCACCCATCTAATGGGAACTACGGATTGCACCCCCTCATCCACACTGTTCCACTTATTGGATTAAACGATTAATCTCTGACACAATGTCTCGCAGCAACGGCCCTGTCCCGCTACAAGCTGCATCGCAGACCTGTCACTGCCCCGTCACCGCCCGGAACCGCCTGTGAGCCTGATCACCCTGAATTTGCCCGCCGAAACCGCG
>CALRVU010000350.1:0-4530 GCA_943371685.1 Bordetella parapertussis
GCTTGCACCGGCAGGCTCATCAGATCCGCCAGCCGCGGCGAGTGATGGCGCAGCCGCCCGTCCGGCCCAATCTCCCACAGCGCTTCGCCAGCCTGCTGCTCAAAGTCATGCAGCACCAGGGCCAGCAGACGCTCTTGCCGGGCCGACTGGGTTTGCGCCCGGATCAGGGCCGTGGCCTTGCGCCAAGCGGCCAGTGAACCCAGTGCCACCATCGGTGAATAGAAGCAGAGCAGCACGGCCACCCCCATCAGGTCGGCATCGCCGGTGGACCACAAGGCCCACAGCGATGCGACCGAGAACACCAGAACATAGGCCAGACTGGCCAGGGGCAAGGGGCTGAGCACAAAGCTTCCGGCGCCGATCATGCCGGTCACCAACGTTGCGACCACCATGCGCTGGCTGTGCGAAGCCAGAGGAAATGACACCACTGCCAAACCACCCCATGCGGCAGCCAACAAAGCTGAATGCAGGGCCGCGCGGCGTCGCACGCGCGGTGACGCCCGCTCACGGTTGCGAGCGCCCGGGCGGGAGCCCGCCCAGAGCGGCAGCGCACAGAGCGCCACCATGCCCAGAAGCCAGGCCAGCAGCCCCACCCCGAGCCGATCCCGAAACACCCAGGTGACCAGCGCGGCGCAACCCAGGTTGGCCGCCATCGTCGGCGCGGTCAAGCGCATGACGGCGTTCAGATGCGCCGCCCGCAGCCGCGCCGCTTCAGGATCGACGGCCCAGCACATCGACCGGAGATCCGCGAACAAGCCGCGAAACAGCGGCTGCACCACACCTTCGGTGGGCTTGACCGGTTGCTCAGGCAGGTTCACGGGCGGCTACCAAGCATTCCCCAGGGAGATCCGATGCCCGGACAGCGGCGGTCGAGAGTCGTTCCAGCATGCGCATGGAAGTCTATCGACCCGATTGCTGGCGCCTTGATGGCCGCAGACCCTGATTTGTCCAGAACTGACGAAGAACAAGGCCGTGCAAGTCGAGGCCGTTCAAGGCCCGAGGTCTGCGATCGACGCACAAAGCAAAACGGCCTGACGTTTCCGTCAGGCCGTTGATGCCGATACTGGTGGGCCCTGAGTGACTCGAACACTCGACCTACGGATTAAGAGTCCGCTGCTCTACCAACTGAGCTAAGAGCCCCACTCTACAATTCTTCAAATTCGGGTACTGACCAAACGCTGCCGTGGTTTTTGATGCCGCAGCAATGCTTGGTGGGTCGTGCGTGACTCGAACACGCGACCAACGGATTAAAAGTCCGCTGCTCTACCGACTGAGCTAACGACCCCCGGCAGAGCCATCTATTATGGCATATTCAAAATCTTTTGCAAACTCAACCGAATTTTTTTGCAGAACCAGCCCCTCATCCGCCTGCCGCCAGGCAGGCTGCCACCAATGCCGCCGCCGCCGCCATGCCGGCACTGGCCGTCACCATCACGCTGGAGCCATAGCCGTGGCAATTCAGGCTGCCGTCCACATCGCAGGCGTCGGCCGGCGCGGCCACGCTCTCGCGCGAGAACACACATGTGACGCCCATGCGACCGCCGCGCGGTGCACCGTGCTCGCGGCGCAGACGCTGCCGCAGCGAGGCCAGTAGCGGGTCGTGGCTGACGGCGGACAGGTCGTCGACCTCGAGCTTGTGCGGCAATCGCTTGCCGCCTGCCGCGCCACAGCACACCAGCGGCACCCCGGCCTGCAGCGACCAGGCTGCCAGCACGGCCTTGGTCCGCACCTGATCACAGGCATCCAACACCGCGTCCACCGGCCCGGGCAGCAAGGCCGGCCAATTCTCGGCACTGGCAAACTCTTCAATCTGCCGCACGCTGCAGGCGGGGTGGATGTCGGCGATGCGCTCGGCCAGCGCCAGCACCTTGGCCTGGCCCACCGTGGCGCCCAAGGCCTGGATCTGCCGGTTGATGTTGGACTCGGAGACCTGGTCGAGATCGATCAGCACCAGTTCGGCCACGCCACAGCGGGCCAAGGCCTCGGCCGCCCAGGAGCCCACGCCGCCCACCCCCACCACGGCCACACGCAGGCCGCGCAAGCGCACATAACCAGCATCGCCGTACAGGCGCCGCAAACCACCAAAGCGCCGCTCCAGGTCAGCGTCGTCGATCACATCGTCACTCATCTTGGACTGCCCGTCCTGCGTCGCGAGGTTCAGCCCTGCCGCTCAATGCGCCAGGTCTGGTAATGCAGGGCCGCCCAGGCGCCGGCCACAAAGCCGGCGGTGGCTATGGCACTGCCCAGCGACAGGGTGGACAGGCCGCTCAGGCCCTGCCCCACAGTGCAGCCCAGCGCTGTCACGCCGCCAACGCCCATCAGCAAGGCGCCCACCAGGTGGTTGGCCGTGTCTTCGGCGCCGGAGAAACCTTCCCAGCGGAACTCGCCCATGCGCCAAGCCACGAGGGCGGAGCCCAGCACCACGCCCAGCGGGGTCAGCACCCCGAGGGTCACCAGCTTGTTGCGGTCACTGAACAGGATCAACCAGTCCACCGTGGCCGCCATCGGCGACACAAAGCTGAAGGCTTCCATGGCCGTGCCGTTGGCCGTGCCCAGATAGGCGGCCTCCAGGGTCTCGGGATGCTCAGCCACAAAGCCCAGGCTGCCCGTCACCCACCACATGGCCACCACCAGCAGGCCCACGCCAGCGCCGGCACCGATCACCGCGGCTTGCCGCGCCTCGCGCCGTGACAGCACCCAGACCCAGAGGCTGCCACCCACGCCCAGGCCCAGGACGAGTGCCAGCGTGCGACGCGCGGCGCCGCCATCGCGGGTGAACAGCGCCGGCAGGTCCTGGCCCACCGGCAGCATCCAGACGGCCTGATCAACCGTGGCATTGCGCAGCACGGCAGTGATGCCGCGCAACGAGGCCAAGGCAGCAAAGGCCATCACCAGAAACACGACCAGTGATTTGAGGTTGCCGCCGCCGATGCGCACCAGGGTCTTGTTGCCGCAGCCCGAGGCCAGCACCATGCCCACGCCAAACATCAGGCCACCCACCGCCGTGGACAGCCAGAGCAATCGAGGCGAGGTGTAGAGGGCGCGAGCCGGGTCGATCTGGCCGGTACCGGCCAGCAAACCAAAGCCGATGGCCGCCGTGCCGACGGCCAGGATCCACATCCGGGCACGGGTCCAGTCGCCCATGTGGAACACGTCGGCCACCGCACCCATGGTGCAGAAGTGGCTCCAGCGCGCGAGCGCCCCCAGCGCCATCGCCAGGCCAAAGCCCGACCAGAGCACCCAGCGGGTGAGCGCCGCCAGCGCCTCGGGCTGCAGATCGGGCGGCATCAACGGGGCCGAGCCGTCACTTCAAGGACACCAGGCGCTCCTTGGCCGCTTGCGCCGCCTCGGACTTGGGGTACTGCTTGATCAGCTCTTCGAGCGTGCGCTTGGCGCCGCGGGTGTCTTTCATCTCGGCCTGGCAATTGGCCACGGCCAGCTGGGCCTCAGCCGCGCGAGGATGCTCAGGCGTGGTGGCGGCCAGAAACTGCTTGAAGGTGGCAATGGCGTTCTTGTAGTCGCGCAAACCATACTGGGCATTGCCCAGCCAGTAGCGGGCCGAGTCAGCGTAGCCAGTGCCCGGAAAGCGCTTGAGCAGGAGCTGCAGGCTCATCGCCGCTTTCTCAAAGTCACCCGAGCGCAAGCTGCCCATGGCTTCGTCATAGGCCTTGCGCTCATCGGGCTCCACCGTGAACTCCCGGCCGTCGATGGTCACGGCCTGGGGTTCGAGCTTGCGCATGCGGTCGTCCACGCCCTGGGCGATGTCGCGCTGGCGGCGCTGCACTTCGGACAGGTCGCGCAGGATCTGCTCATCCTGACCACGCAGCCGGGCCACCTCGCTGCGCAGTTGCTCGTTCTGGCCGTTCAGGTCCAGCAGGCTGCGCTGCAGTTGCTGGATCTGGTCGGCCATCTGCTTGAGCTGAGTGCGCAACAGCTCATCGGTCTGGGACTGCCGGGAGCGCAGGTCAAGAATCGCCTTGCGCGCCTCTTCATCTTCAAACAGGCCGGCATGGGCCGGCGCCATGGCCAGCCAAACGCCCAGCAGCACGACCACCGGCCGCAGGCAACGCACAGTAGCGCTCATGGTCTCAACG
This sequence comes from Bordetella parapertussis, assembly GCA_943371685.1. Lineage (GTDB taxonomy): Bacteria > Pseudomonadota > Gammaproteobacteria > Burkholderiales > Burkholderiaceae_C > Ideonella > Ideonella parapertussis_A. The sequence goes on from CALRVU010000350.1 coordinate 4,095, forward strand.
GTCCTTCAGTTCGGCGCGGCGGTTCTTGGCCCAGGCGGCTTCGTCCTGGCCTTGCTGAGCCGGCCGCTCCTCGCCGTAGCTCACCGACTCGAGCTGCGATTCAGGCACGCCCAGCAGCGCCAGCGACTTCTGCACGGCTTCAGCCCGCTTCTGGCCCAGCGCCAGGTTGTACTCGCGGCCACCGCGTTCGTCCGTGTGGCCCTCGATGGTCATGCGCTTCTGCTTGTTGCCGTTCAGCGCCTTGGCATGGCCTTCCAGGGCAGCGCGGAACTCTTCACGGATCACGAAGCTGTCGAAGTCGAAATACACGACACGGCCGAGTCCGGCGGTCGACAGATCGTTCTTGCTCAGGTCCACCGTGGCCACGCCGCTTTGCGATGCGGGCGGGGGCGGCGGAGTCTTGGCATCCTTGATCTGCGGAACCCGGGTCTCCACC
>CALRVU010000351.1:0-4519 GCA_943371685.1 Bordetella parapertussis
CAGAGAGCGTGCGGGGCCACTGGTCAGTGCGCGAGCTCAAGCGGCAGATTGCCACGCAGTACTTCCTGCGCAGCGGCCTGTCCATCGACCCTTCCGCGCTGTCGGCGCTCACCCGCGCCGGCTCCGAACAAGCCAAGCCACAACAAGCCATCCGAGACCCTTACGTCTTCGAGTTCCTGGGACTCAAACCACAGGAGGTGGTCACCGAAGGCCAGCTCGAAGACGCCTTGCTCGACAAGTTGCAAGGCTTCCCGCTGTGCATCCGCATACGAAGAACTGGTGCAGTACGCGCTGGCCGACATGAGCAACCAGCTTTTCGTATCGCGATATCAAGTGCAGTTGCCCGGACGAGAGCAGATCGCCGCGTTCCTGAGCCAGGCGGTCGCCGATCTTGGCGGCATGGAACGCTGACCCCGCCAACCCCATTGCGCACACAGCACAGCCCACCGGGCCTCTGAAAGACTGACATGCCACGCTCCACCCGCACACTCGGCCCCTTCCAGGTCAGCGCCATCGGCCTGGGCCTGATGAACCTCAGCCATGCTTACGGCCAGCCGCCGTCGGCGGAGGTGGCGCAGGCACTGGTGCAGCAGGCGCTGGACGCTGGCGTCACCCTGTTCGACACTGCGGCGCTGTACGGCTTTGGCGCCAATGAGCGACTCGTCGGGCCGATGCTGGCGCCACACCGCCAGCGCATCACCCTGTGCAGCAAGGGCGGCATGGCCGGTGTTGCCACCGATGGCGGCATCAAGCGCGTCATCGACGGCCGGCCCGAGGCCATCCGCCGCAATTGCGAGGACAGCCTGCAGCGCCTGGGCACCGACGTGATCGACCTGTACTACCTGCACCGCTGGGACAAGACCGTGCCGATCGAGGAGTCGGTGGGCGAGATGGCTCGGCTGAAGGCCGAAGGCAAGGTGCGGGCGCTGGGCCTGAGCGAGGTCTCGGCCGCCACACTGCGCCGGGCCCATGCCGAGCACCCGATCGCCGCGCTGCAGACCGAATACTCGCTGTGGACCCGCAACCCCGAGCTGGGCGTGCTCGATGCCTGCACCGAGCTGGGCGTGAGCTTCGTCGCCTTCAGCCCGCTGGCGCGCGGCTATCTGCCGGGCACGCTGCGCGAGGTGAGGCAGTTGCAGGCCAATGACATCCGCCGCGCCATGCCGCGCTTTGCGCCGGCCCACTATGCGGCCAATCTGGCCCTGCTGCCGGCCGTGCAGGCCGTGGCCGATGAGGTGGGCTGCAGTCTGGCGCAACTGGCCCTGGCCTGGCTGCTCCACCGCAGCGATTCCATCATTCCCATCCCCGGCACCACCTCAGCCGCTCATCTGGCCGACAACCTGGGTGCGGCGGAAGTGCGCCTGAACGCCGCGCAGATGAGCCAACTCAACGCCATGTTCGGCCCCGGGCAGGTTCAGGGCGAGCGCTACAACGCCGCCACGGCGCAAGAGGTGGATACCGAAAGCGCCTGAGCGATCAGGCCGGCTGCAAGCGCAGCGCCAGCACCCTGCCCGAAGACGGCGCAATGCCCAGCACCTCGCTGGACAGGCCCTCGCGCGCGCTGGGCACGCACAGCTGCAAGGCCCCGGGCGGGCCGACCAGGGCAACGCCAGTGGGGCAAGGCACGGGCAGGCCGATGATGCGGTCCAGGCTGCCATCGGGCGCAAAGCGGGCCACGCTCCAGCCGCCCTTCAGTGCGCACCAGGCGGCGCCATCGGCCTCCAGCGCCAAGCCGGCCAGGCGGCCCGAGCCCTTGGGCACCGTGGCCAGGCGACGCACTGTGGCATCGCCAAGCAGCAGGGCGTAGAGGGTGCCCGACTCGGGCGCCACCGCCAGCAGCCGGCTGCCGTCTGCCTGCCAGGCCAGCGCCGTGACCGGCTCGGGCAGGCTCCAGCTGCTGGCCGCCAGCGCAGCGCCTGGCCCACCAGCCTGGCTGACCGTGGGGGCGAGCGCCGACCGGAGCAGCGGCCCGATCCGCCAGCGCTCGCCATCGGCCAGGCAAGCCCACAGCTGGCCCTGGCCGTCGGCACAGACTGCGCTGAAGCGGCGACGCAGCCAGGCTGGCAAGGCCTGCACCTGACCATCGGCCCGCACCTGCCACCAGCCGCCGTCCACCGTGCTGACGAGCACATCGTCCCCGCCCCCTTCCCCACCCCCGGCCAGCAGCATCGCGTCGATGGGTGAGTCGAGCGAGGCCACCACCCGGTCGGCCTCATGCGGCGTGCCCCAGCCTTCGATCACATGCAGGGCCGGAGCCAGCGAGTCAGCCCACCAGAGCCGCCCGTTGCGGCTGTCCCAGGCCGGAAACACGCCCCGGAAGGCCCAGGACCCGTCGACCACTCGGACCTGTTCAACCAGGTCTGCCGCATCCGCCACCCGAGCCGGCGCCTGGCGGGCCAGCTGGGCGCCCACCCGCCGCGCGGCCTGGGCCACCTCGGCACCCAGCAGCTCCAGTCGCTCCAGCGTCAGGCGGAACGCAGGGCCGGCCACGCTGATGGCGCCGCGCACCTGGCCCTGGGCGTCCACCACCGGTGCGCCGACGCAGCGCACGCCCAACACGATCTCTTCATCGTCCAGTGCATAGCCGCGGGTGGCCGCCAGGCGCAGGTCAGCCAGCAGACGGCGACGCTCGGTCAGGGTGCGCGGCGTCAGGGCCGGCAACGGCAGGTCCTTGAGCAGCGCGTCGCGCGCAGCCTCGGGCAAAGCGCTGAGGATGGCCTTGCCCTGGCTGGTGCAGTGCAGCGGCTTGCGCTGGCCCAGCGCCGACGACGATCGGTGGGCATGGGCGCCATCGCAGCGCTCCAGCGACAAGACCTCGCGGCCGTCGAGCACCGCCAGGTAGGTGGTCTCGCCGGTCAGATCGCGCAGGCTGCGCAGCTCCAGGCTGGCGGCGGCCACCAGATCGGGCATGGCATAGGCCGCGCGGGCGTACTCGACGCAGCGAAAGCCCAGGCCATAGACCCGCCGCTGCGGATCGCGCCGCACCAGGCCGCGCACCACCAGCGTGGCCAGCAGACGATACAGCGTGGTGCGGGGCAGTTGCAGGCGCTCGGCCAGTTCGGCCTGGCTCAGGCCGGCGGGTGCCAGGCCGATTGCATCGAGCACGTCCAGCGCCTTGTCCAGCGCGGCCGTGCCCTCGTTGGGCAGCCTGGCCACCTGGCCTGTGTCATCGGCACGTTCAACCCTCATCCATCACCCCCATCAGCCTCCCAACATGTGGAACTCCGCCCCTCAAGAGACTGGACGGTGCGTATCCCTACTGTAGGCAGAATCAGCCAGCCGCACTAGCATCTCTGCAGCGATCATCGTCCCACATTCTGGAACGATTCCGGCACGCGCGCCACGCGCTCCGCGCCCTCTCCTCCCCTCCTCCTCCAAGCACCGCAAGGTCCACCCATGAGCACACTCCAAAGCATCCAGGCCCGCACCGGCCAAGCCCTGGGCGCCCCGCTGGACGCCACCACCCCGGCCCAGCTCGACGCCGCCGCAGAAGCCGCTGCCGCCGCCTTCCCGGCCTGGGCCGCCAGCACCGGCGTGCAGCGCGCTTCGCTGCTGCAGGCCCTGGCCACTGCCCTCGAGGCCGACCGCGAGGGCCTGGTGGCCCTGGCCGACGAAGAAACCGCGCTCGGCCCGGTGCGCCTGAACGGCGAGCTCGACCGCACCTGTTTCCAGCTGCGCCGCTTTGCCCAGCTGGCCGAGGCCGGCGTGCCCTTTGCCAGCACGGTCAGCCCGGCGGTGGCCGGCGCACCGCCGGTCGGCCATCCGGCCCTGGTGCGCCAGCTGGTGCCGCTGGGCCCGGTCGCCATGTTCAGCGCCAGCAACTTCCCGTTTGCCTTCAGCGTGCTGGGGGGTGACACCGCCAGCGCCCTGGCCGCCGGCTGCCCGGTGGTGATCAAGGCCCACAACGGCCATCTGCTGCTGTCCAACCGGGTCTTCGGCCTGATCCAGACCGTGCTGGCCGCGCAAGGCCTGCCGGCCGGGCTGGTCGGCATGGTGCAGGGCGGCGGCCGCGATGTGGGCGTGCAGCTGGTGCGCCATCCGGCCATGGCTGCCGGCGCATTCACCGGCTCCACCCAGGGCGGCGCAGCATTGCAGGCCGAGGCCAACGCCCGGCCCCGGCCGATCCCGTTCTACGGCGAGCTGGGCTCGATCAATCCCGTGGTGGCCCTGCCCGCCGTGCTGGCAGCCCGTGGCCCCGAGCTGGCCACGCTGCTGGCCGGCTCCATCACCCAGGGCTGCGGTCAGTTCTGCACCAGCCCCGGCGTGCTGATCCTGCTCGACGATCCGGCCAGCGATGCCTTCGTGACCCTGCTGCAAACCGCCCTGGCAGCCCAGAACCCGCATCCGATGCTGACCCCGGCCATGCGCCAGGCCTTTGACGGCGGCGTGGCCCACCTGATGCAGGCCGGCGTGACGCCGCTGCTGCACGAGGCCAGCAGCGGCCCGGCGCCAAGGCCCTTCCTGGCGCAGACCGATGCAGCCACCTTCATCGCCCAGGCCGCCCTGCGCGATGAAGTCT
>CALRVU010000352.1:0-4514 GCA_943371685.1 Bordetella parapertussis
CATGCTGGTGGCGCAGTTCGAGTCCACCCACAACCTGACATGGGACTGGTACAACCATGCGCAGTACCTGAGCATCTTCCTGATCGGCCTGCTGCTGGCCCGCAGCGGCACGCTACGGCCCTGGTCTGCGCTGCAGGCACTGCGCTGGCCGGCGCTGATCCTGGCCGTGGCGGCCTGGGGCCTGTGGCTCAGCTACATCCAGGCCTACGAAAGCATCGATCCGCCGCAAGCCTTGCGACTGGCACAGCGCGTGATGTACGGCGAAATGCAATGGTGGGCGATTGCAGCGGCCTGCGGCTTTGCAGCCCGCCACCTCAACCACGACAGCGCCGCCCGCCGCCTGCTCAGCCTGGCCGTGTTCTGCGTCTACATCCTGCACCAGACCGTGATCGTGCTGCTCACCCAGGCCCTGCGACCCTGGGCCCTGCCACCATGGGCAGAAGGTCTGCTGCTGATCGCCCTGACCCTGCTGATCTGCGCCGCCGGCTACGCCCTGCTGCGACGAGTGCCCTGGCTGCGCAGCGCCATGGGCATTGCTTCCGCTGCAACTGGGAACGCATCTGCACAGCAGCGCGGCTTGCGCACCTGAGACGCGCCGCGCAACAGCGTGCGCACAATACGGCCATGAAGAAGCGACACCCAATGGCCTTCTGCCATGCAGACGACCGGCATGACTTGCGGACGCGCGAACCTCGACACAGCGCCAGAGCTCTCAGTCTGAGATGACTCCGTTGAAGACCTTGGTTCTGCTGCCCGGCATGGACGGTACGGGGCAATTGTTTGCGCCTCTGCTGAGGGCTTTGGACCCTGACATCAGCACCGTCGTCCTGCAGTACCCGGGCCAAGAGCCGCTGGACTATTCGGCGCTTGAAGCCCTCGTTCGACGCCAATTGCCCAGCACGCCCTATGTCCTCTTGGGGGAGTCCTTTTCCGGTCCCATCGCGTTGTCGATCGCCGCCACCGCGCCCGAAGGGTTGTGCGGTGTCATCCTCTGTGGATCATTTGCTTCCAACCCACGGAAACTTGCGGGTGTCTTTTCTCCACTGCTGTCGCTGCCTCTCGGCCTGCCGCCCTCGTGGCTACTCAGCACGGCGCTCTTGGGTGGATTCGAGACACCGGCCCTCCGCGCCATGCTCGTGGATGCGCTGGCAACCGTGTCAACCGTCGTGCTGCGCAAGCGATTGTCCGAAGTGGCACGGGTCGACATGCGGACCATCCTCGGGCGCATCAAGCAGCCGGTCCTCTACTTGCAGGCCCACTCGGACCGCGTCGTTCCGCGGCATGCCGCGCTCGATCTGATGGCGGCCATGCCCCATATCCAGCTGGTGAGCCTTGAAGGCCCCCATCTCTTGCTTCAGGCCAATCCCGTCGGAGCCGCGAATCTCATTCAAGGGTTTCTCGCAGAATCCACTCAAGGCGCCAAGGCGCGCTCCAGCAAGGCCAGGTCCGGGTAGCCGTCGGCCGGCAGGCCGAGGCTGCGCTGGTAGCGGCGCACGGCGTCGCGAGTGGCGGGGCCCATCACGCCGTCGGCGGTGCCGCTGGCAAAGCCGCGCTGGTTCAGGGCGGTTTGCAAGGCAGTCATCTGGCTGCGGCTGAGCATGACCAGATCGCGCGGCCAGTCGGCTTGGACGCCGGGGCCGCCTTCAATGCCGGCGGCCAGCAGGCCGACGGCCAGGGCATAGCTGGTGGAATTGTTGTAGCGCAGCAGGCTGCGGAAGTTGGCGCCGACCATGAAGGCCGGGCCACGTGCGCCGGCGGGCAGCAGCAGGGCCGCATCGGGCAGGTCTGGCAGGGGGCGGCCGTCCATGGCCTGCACGCCGTCCTCGGCCCAGCGCTGGCTGCTCAGTCGCAGCGCGCCATCGGCCCGCGCCAGATCGAAGCTGGCTGGCAAGCGCACCTCCAGGCCCCAGGGCTGACCGGCCTGCCAGCCGGAGCGGGCCAGGAAGTTGGCGGTCGAGGCGATCACATCGGCCGGGCTGCCCCAGATGTCGCGCCGGCCGTCGCCGTCAGCGTCTACCGCATGGGCCAGAAAGGCCGAGGGCAGGAACTGGGTCTGGCCCATGGCGCCGGCCCAGGAGCCGATCATCTGCGCGCGAGCGATGTCACCGTTCTGCAGGATCTTGAGGGCGGCCAGCAACTGGCCACGCGCCCAGGCCTCGCGCCGACCGTCGAAGCCCAGCGTGGCCAGAGCGTCCAGCGTCGGCGTGTTGCCGTAGTTGCTGCCGTAGTTGCTCTCCACGCCCCAGATGGCCATGACGATGGCCGGCGGCACGCCGTAGCGATCAGCCGCAGCCTGGGCCGGTTCGCGCAGGGCCTGCCACTTCTGCTGGCCATTCTGGATGCGCAAAGGGGTCACCGCGCTGTCGAGGTAGGCCCAGGGCGGCCGGCTGAACTCGGGCTGGGCCCGGTCCTGCGCCACCAGCCGGGGCAGGTAACGCAAGTCGCTCAGGGCCTCGCGCAGCGTGGCCTCAGCAATGCCGGCGGCACGGGCCTCGGATCGCAGGCCGGCCACCCAGGCATCAAAGGCCGGCGGGTTGGTCGCCTCCAGGGTGCCCGCCGGCACCGGCGCCGGCACAGGCGCCGACGATGCCAGTGCACTGGCCGTGGCATACCCCGCCGCGGTTGAACTTGCGGCTGGCGAAGGTGGCTCGGCCAGCGACACCGAAGTGCAGGCCACCAAGCCTGCTGCTGTGCTGGTGATCCATGCCAGCCTGAGACTCAAGCGCATGGCCGCACACGATGGCCCATCTCCGCCCTTCCGCAGCGCCGTCATGCCAGGGTCGCCAGATCGGCAAAGTCCAGCGTCCCCGCCGGCAGCGCGCGGTTGCGCCGGCCGGGGTAGCTGAGCCAGCTCATGGCCTTGTTCAACTCGGCGACGATGTCGCCAGCGTCGGTGCGCCGGCCGTCGTCCAGCTCGCAGCCCCCATTGGTGTGGGCATCGCTGAGCAGGGTCAGGTCGTAGCCGCGCTCCAGCGCGGCATAGGCCGTGGCCCGGATGCACCACTGGCTGAACGCACCGCCCAGCACCAGGTGGCTCACGCCCTGCTCTGCCAGCACGGCCTCCAGGGGCGTGGCCTCAAAGCCGGAGTTGTGCTGCTTGTGGATCTGCACCTCACCCGGGGCCGGCACCAGTTCGGGCACCCAGGCCCAGTCGGCCGAGCCCTTGGGCAGTTCGTCGTCGTCATGCTGGATCCAGATCACCGGCACGCCGGCAGCGCGGGCCCTGGCCACGGCGCCCGCCAGGTTGGCCACCACGCGGGGCACCTGCCAGGCCTCGCGCACCACGCCCACTTGCACATCCACGATCAGCAATGCGGCCTGCTGGCCGGAACGGACGGTTGCCATGGCATAACCCGGGCGGCGACCCGGCGAAGCTTTCAGAAGCTCGCATCCTAAGCCCGACCAGGCCTTCAGCGCAGGGCCTCGATCGGCTGCAGGCGCAGCGCCAGCCGGGCATGCCGCCAAGCCGCAACGACCGTCGCCAGGCCCGTCAGCAGCGTGGCCACCGCCAGCGGCAGCAGCAGGCCCTCCACCGGGCCAACCCGCTCCACAAAGTCAGCCAGATAGCCCTGCCCCAGCCAGGCCGCCAGCGGCAGGGCCGCTGCCATGGCCAGCAGCATGGGCAGCGCAAAGTCCCGCGCCAGCTGAGCCACGATGGCCGCGTTGCCCGCACCGTGCAAGCGGCGCAACACCAGCTCGGTGCGGCGGCGGCGCACGGTGTCGGCCACCAGCGCATAGGCCCCGAGCATGGCCACGCCGACCGTCAGCAGGGCAATGCCGGCCAGCAGCGCGGTGATCTGCGCCTCTTGCTGATAGACATCGGCGCGCAGCTCGTCGGCCGAGCGGGTGTCGTGCGGCACCGGCGGGCCGTGGGCCGCCCACACCGCCTCCACCGCAGCGCACACGGCGGCCAGATCAGGGCCGTGCACGGTCAGATCCCACTGCGGCTGATCGGTCAGCACAAAGGCCTGAGGCAGCGGCTGGTCGCGGGCCGATTCCATCTTCACGTCGGCCACCACGGCCACCACCCGGCGCTGCAGCTCGCCGGCCTGCAGAAAGTCCCCGCCCCCACGCAGCAGCGCACCCAGCGCTGCCTGCGGGCTGGCAAAGCCCAGCAGGCGCGCCGCCTTGGCGTCGATCACCACCCGCTGCTCGCCGCCACCCAGTTCGGGCTGGCCGGCCAGCAGGGTCATGCCGTACGTGGCAAAGAAGCTGGGCGACACGGTGGTGACGCGCAGCACCTGGCGCTGGCCGCCCGGGCTGAGGTGCAGCTCGGTCTGGCCCCGGGTGTCGCCGGCCGGCCGGACATTGCTGAACGCCCAGTGGCTGACGGCCGGATGCTGGCCCAGCGCGGCCAGAAACGGCCCCAGGTCGGGGATGAAGTCGGGGTTGACCATCACGCCCAGCCACAGCCGGTTGCGGGTCTCGAAGCCCCGGTCAGCGCTCAGCAGGTGCTGCTGCTGCACGGCCATCACCCCGGCCAGCGACAAGAGCAGCAAAGCGCCACCCAGCTG
>CALRVU010000353.1:0-4514 GCA_943371685.1 Bordetella parapertussis
GACGCCAGGTGCGGCGCTGGCGGCCGGCAGCGACACGGTCGCGCCCGGTGCGGTGGTGGTGGGCAGGCTGACCTGGGTGCCTGAGGCCGTGGTGGTCGGCAGGCTGATCTTGGCACCCGAGGCCGCCGTGATCTGGGCCGCCGGGTTGACTGCGCCGGTGGTGCCCAGCACGGGCTGCGACGCTGCCTGGCCCACGAACTTGCCCTTGTACTCGACCGAGCCCGTGGTGCGCAGGGCTTGCAGATTGGCTTCGGCGGTCTTGCGCCGGGCATCGTTGTGCAGGAACTGGGTGATGGAGGGCTTGGCCTGCTCAAAGCTCGCCGGCTCTTGCTTGCTGGAATTGACGAAGACCAGCTTGAAGACCGGGCCAGCCACGGCCACCATGCCTCGGCCATCGGGCAGTTTGGCCAGGGCCGGCAGCTCGCCCAGGGGAATCACCTCCGCGGGTGCCACGGTGGTCTTGGCGTTGAACTTGATGGCCTCGCCCTTGAACCAGGCCACCGTTTCGTCCAGGGTCTTGCCGCCGCTGATCATGGACTTCAGGGCTGCGGCCTTGTCTGCCGGCACCTGAGCCAGCATTTCGGTCAGCACGTACACGCGGCGCTCGGAGAACAGCGCGGGGTTCTGGTCGAAATAGCGGCGGACCGCGTCATCGGCGGGGGCCGGCACGGGTTGCACAACCGAGTCAATGTAGGCGCGCGCCAGGACATCGCGACGGGCGGCGTCCAGGGCCTGCACCACGCGGGGATCGCGGTCGAGCTTGAGCTGCTCGGCCTTCTGGATGGCCAGTTCCTGGTCGATCAGCTTCTCGAGCAGCTTGTAGCTGGCTTCGTTGGCCTGCTCGGGCCGGACCGAGCGGTCTTGCTGCAAGCGGTAGTTCAGTTGGTGGACCGTGACATCGGACTCGTTGACCCGTGCTGCGACCTGGGTTGCCGCTTCGGCATCTTTCTTGCCTCCACAAGCCGTCAGTGTCAAGGCGGCTGCAGCGGCGCTGACCAGGACGAAGCGCGTGCGTGCGGTGGGTCGGGTGGTCCGATTCATGTCGTGTTGATCCTCTTCCATCAGATGGGGATGTGCGTAGCGGACGGGCAGGCCAAAGCCTGAGCTGCCACCGCAACTCGTCGGCAAGTATCCATGATTTCCCTTGCGCGACCGGCCATCGTTCGAGTATGAAAGCGGGGCCGGCGTGGCAAGTTTCTCAGCTTGCGCCGGCTTGATCGGGGTCGATCGCCCCCGGGCCTCGTGCGGGCATCCGTTATCCTTGGTCGAGCTTCAATCCATTGCAGGACACTCGACCATGATTCTCGTTACCGGCGGCGCTGGCTTCATCGGCAGCAACTTTGTGCTGGACTGGCTGGCCCAGTCCGATGAGCCGGTGATCAATCTGGACGCACTGACCTATGCCGGCAACCGCGCCAATCTGGCCTCGCTGGACGGCGATGCACGTCACTTGTTCGTGCACGGCGACATCTGCGACCGCGCCCTGATCGACAGCCTGCTGGCGCAGCACCGGCCCCGGGCCATCGTCCACTTTGCCGCCGAGAGCCATGTCGACCGCTCCATCCACGGCCCGGGCGCCTTCATCAAGACCAATGTGGACGGCACCTTCACCCTGCTGGAGGCGGCCCGCGCGCACTGGGCTGGCCTGCAGGGTGCTGAGCGCGAGGCCTTCCGCTTTCACCATGTCAGCACCGATGAGGTGTACGGCAGCCTGTCGCCCACCGATCCGCCGTTTGCCGAGACCAAGGCCTATGAGCCGAACAGCCCCTACAGTGCCAGCAAGGCCGCCAGCGACCACCTGGTGCGGGCCTGGCACCACACCTACGGCCTGCCGGTGGTCACCACCAATTGCTCCAACAACTACGGGCCCTATCACTTCCCCGAGAAGCTGATCCCGCTGATGATCGTCAACGCCCTGGCTGGCAAACCGCTGCCGGTGTATGGCGACGGCCAGCAGATCCGCGACTGGTTGTATGTGACCGACCACTGCTCGGGCATCCGCGCCGTGCTGGCGGGTGGCAAGCTGGGCGAGACCTACAACATCGGCGGCTGGAACGAGCAGGCCAACATCGACATCGTCCACATCGTCTGCGCGCTGCTCGACGAGCTCAAGCCCGATCCGGCCGGCCCGTACAGCCGCCTGATCACCTACGTGACCGACCGCCCGGGCCATGACCGCCGCTATGCCATCGACGCCCGCAAGATCGAGCGTGAACTGGGCTGGCGGCCGGCCGAGACCTTCCAGTCCGGCATCCGCAAGACGGTGCTCTGGTACCTCTCGCATGCCGACTGGGTGGCCGATGTGCAGAGCGGAGCCTACAAGGATTGGGTCAGCCAGAACTACCAGGCGCGCTGAGCATGAAGATCTTGTTGCTGGGCCCGAACGGGCAGCTGGGCTGGGAGTTGCAGCGCGCGCTGGCCCCCTTGGGTGAGTTGCACTGTCGTGATCGCCATCAGGGCGGTGACCTGGCCGATCCGCAGGCGCTGGCGACCATGGTGAGAGCGCTGCGGCCCGATCTGATCGTCAATGCGGCCGCCCACACGGCGGTGGACAAGGCCGAGAGCGAACCCGCCTTGGCCGAGTGCCTGAACACCACCGCACCGGCCGCGCTGGCGCTGGTGGCGGCGGAGCTGGGCGCGGGCCTGCTGCACTTCAGCACCGACTATGTGTTTGACGGAAGCGGCGACCAAGCCCGCGATGAGTTGGCGCCGACCGGCCCGCTGAGCGTCTACGGCCGCACCAAGTTGGCCGGCGAGCAGGCGATTGCCGCGAGCGGCTGCCGGCACCTGATCTTCCGCACCAGCTGGGTCTATGCCGCGCGCGGCGGCAACTTTGCCCGCACCATGCTGCGCCTGGCGGCCGAGCGCGACCGGCTGACAGTGATCAATGACCAGATCGGTGCACCCACGGGTGCCGATCTGCTGGCCGACGTCAGTGCCCACGCGCTGCGCCGCTGGTTGGCGCAACCCGAGCTGGGCGGGCTCTACCATGTCTGCGCCAGCGGCCTGACCAGCTGGCATGGCTATGCCAGCCACGTCATCGAATGGGCACGCGAGCGCGGACAGCCCATCAAGGTGGCGCCGGATCAGGTGCTGCCCATTCCCACTTCGGCCTATCCCACGCCGGCTGCGCGCCCCCTCAACTCGCGGCTGGACACGCAGCGTTTCCAGCAGGCCTTCGGCTTGCGTTTGCCGGATTGGCAGGGCGGCGTCAACCGCATGCTGGCCGAGATTCTGGGCTGATTGACATGACTGACACTGTCGCCGCTCCTTGGCTGTTCGTCCATGTGCCCAAAACGGCGGGCACCAGTTTCAGGCAATCCGCCGTGCAGGCCCTGGGCGCCGAGCACTGCGAGTTTGATTACGGGCCAGTCAGCCCCAGCACGACGCAGCGCGTGCGCGAACTGACCTACGATGCGCAAGACCTGTTCCGGCTGCGCCAGCGCATGCGCAAGGACGGCGTGACGATGTTGGCCGGCCATGTGCCGCTGCAGCGCTACGCATCCCTGTTTCCTTCGGCGCGCATCGTCAGTTTCGTCCGCGATCCCCTGGCGCAGTTGCTGTCGCACCATGCGCACTTGTCGCGCACCTCGGACGTCCTGCCCTTGGCCGAGTTCGTGGCTGGGCCGCAGGGGGCGGGTTTGCAGTCACGCTTGCTCTCAGGCCCGCCGCTGGCGGCCTTGGGGCCGATCGGCATCACCGAGAGATTCGAGGACAGCCTGCGTGTGATCAATGCCGCGCTGGGCGTGAACCTGAAACCTGCGCAGCTCAACCTCAACCCGCAGCGGCAAGAGGTCACGGAGTCCTTGTACGAGCTCCCACCGGAGTTGTCGTCCAGCCTGCAAGTTTTGCTGCGAGAGGATCAGGCCTTGTATGCGCGAGCCGGACAACTGCTCGATGAACGCCTGGCGCTGCTCGACGCCGGCTTGCCGTTTGCCAATGGTGCATTGACCGAGGTGACGCCGCCCTTGGTGCGAGGCTTTGCCTTCTGGCCGGCGCAGACGCGGGTGGTGAGCCTGCAACTGCAGGTCAATGGTGCGGCCGTTGCAGACCTCAAGGCCACCCGCTTCCATGCGCGCTGGCGTGCCCTCAACACGCCGCGCGAGGGCTGTGTGGGTTTTGAGTATCGGCCGGCCGAGCCGTTGCGCGCGGGTGATGTGGTGCAAGCGCGGGTCGTCGAAACCGGACAAGTGCTGGGGACGCATCGGCTGACCTGAGCAGCGCAATCGCCTTCAACCGGCCGTCACGATGTTGATGTCCAATCTCGCGTTTGAGTTGTTTCGAGGGCCCGATGCTGAAGATTCTGGTCAATGACCTGGTCGCGCGAATAGCCAAGGCCGAGCCACAAGCTTTGGCAGGGGTCGCGCCGGAGTCTGCACAGCGCCTGGTTCGCGCCGCGTTGCGCGAGCTGCGGCTTGGTTTGCTGGAGGAGTCCAGTCTGCTCCTGCCCAACGCGGTGCAGGTGGGGCGCATGGGTTTGTTTCAGCCGCTCAGTGGGGCGGCCGACGCCTGGC
>CALRVU010000354.1:0-4493 GCA_943371685.1 Bordetella parapertussis
GCGCTCAGCAGTCCGCCTTCGCTGATCGCCTCCAGCGTGTCGGGCTGCTTGGCTCCTAGGCTGGGCGTCATCAACACCATCATCGGCGCTTCAAATGAACTCACCAGCCGCGCAAGCTTTGATCCAGACCTTGAAAGCTCGGTTCGAGATGCACATGCGGCGGCACGAGGGCGTTTCCTGGGCGCTGGTGCAAGCAAGGCTCGAAGCAAGCGAAGCCGCGCTCCGGTCACTCGGTGTGATGGAACGGTCCGGCGGTGAACCCGATGTGATCGCCTTTGACCAGGGGTCAGGACAGTGCGTCTTTTGTGACTGCAGCGCCGAAAGCCCGGCTGGGCGTCGAAGCCTTTGTTATGACCGCAGAGCCTTGGACTCGAGGAAAGAGAACAAGCCCAAAGGCTGCGTGGCAGATCTCGCCGCCGAGTGGGGCGCTGAACTCCTGACTGAGCAGCAGTACCGTGAGTTGCAAGCGCTCGGCGAGTTCGACACCAAGACCTCCAGTTGGGTGGCAACGCCGGACGATGTGCGGTCGCGCGGAGGAGCGCTGTTCTGCGATCGCAGATACGGGAAGGTTTTCGTCTATCACAACGGCGCCGAGTCCTACTATGCTGCCCGAGGCTTCCGTGCGCTCCTTCGTGTCTGAGCACGGCATGTACGAACTTGGCGCCATTCGCTGGGATTGCCGCGCCACTTCGCAGCGGGTTTGGGCGAACAGCAACCCGCACCAGGTGACGGACGGCCCAGGCCCGTCACCTGAACTCCATATTCACACATGTCCAGCAGCAATGACGCGCACTACCAAGCTCGCGAGCAGCTCGCGTCGCTCTCGGTGGAAGAGGCGCTCGCGTACGCCACACGCCTCTTTGATCACCACTGCAATGAGGCGGATGCCGCTTACCTCCGTGAGGTGATTTCTGCGGGGGAGCAATCCGCAGACGTCACATACCGGCATGCCACCGAGGGCAGTCCCATCGCACAGCTCGCGTACGGTTGCACGCAGTTGCAGGTTGCGCCCGCGGGTGGGAATGCGTCGGAGGGCCTCTTTTGGCTACGCCGATCCTTCAACAACGGGAATGCGAAAGCAGGCCTCTTGTTGGCCAACGCGTTTCTGGAGGGGCGCATCGTGGGATACAACCCCGCACAAGCGTTTCAGTTCGCCAGCGTCGCGGCTGATCAAGGGTTGCCTGAGGGCCAGTACTTTCTGGCCAATCTGCTCATCGGCGTCAAGGGCATTCAAGCCGACCATGCCCGAGCCGTGGATCTTCTGCAGGCGGCAGCCTCCAGTGGGTATGCTCCCGCCGCGCAGTTGCTGGCGCAGAACGGCGTTCCAGTGCAGCGCCCTTGAGGCGTTTCTCTCAAGCAGCTCCTTTCAAACCATGCCCTTGCGCTCCCGCCTGCTGATCTTGCTCCTCGCCACCATGCCTCTGCTGGGTCAGGCCGCCAGCATCGCGCTGACCTTTGATGACGGCCTCGACCCGGCCAAGACACCGCAGGCGGCGGCGTGGAACGAGGGCTTGCTGATGCAGCTTCGGGCGATGGAGACCCAGGCCATGATCTTTCCGTCGCTTCGGCACACCGGTGGGCCTGCGGGACGGGCCTTGGTGGCGCAGTGGTCTCGGGACGGTCATGCCGTGGGCAACCACACGTCCCGGCACCGCAGCCTGGGGTCGGCATCGGTCTCGGTGTCTGATTTCGTCAGTGACGTCAAGGAAGCCGAAGTAGCCTTTGGTGACCTGCCGACCTGGCGCAAGCGGCTGCGCTTCCCCTACCTCAAGGAGGGCGAGACGGCGACCAAGCGCGACGACATGCGCGCCTGGATGGCCCAGAACCAGTACGAGCCTGCGCCGGTGTCGGTGGACACCAGCGACTGGTATTTCAACGAGGTCTTCCTGTCGTTGTCGGCGCAGGGCGAGGACGGGCGCCTGTCAGTTCTCCGCCGCCTGTATGTGGAGCACATCCTGTCGCGCGCTGCGTACTACGACGACCTGGCAAGCAAGACGCTGGGCCGGAGCCCGCGCCATGTGCTGCTGCTTCATGTCAATGCCATCAATGCGCGGTGGCTGGGTGACGTGGTGGCGGCCCTGAGGAAGCAGGGCTGGGCGATCATTGCGCCCGCCGAGGCGTTTGGCGACCCGATGTACGCCGCCCGGCCCCTTGTTCTTCCCGCTGGTGAGAGCATCGTCTGGTCTCTGTCCAAGCAGAGCGGCGTGGTGGATCTGCGGTATCCCGCTGAGGATGCCCGCTATGAGGAGCCTCAACTCCGAGCCGCTGGGCTGCTACCCTGATCTCATGATGGCTCTGAGCTTCTCTTTGCTGATGCCGTTGGCTGCGGCCCAGGCCGCCGCCGTGGCGCCATCTGCGTGTGAGTCGCCGCCCCCGCAGGCGGAGGCCGTGCAGGTGCCGGCGGCCAGGGTCGGGCGCCAGTACGCGTTCAGGGTTCAGGCTCAAGGCGGGCAGCCGCCGTACACCTACGCTGTTTCGGTGGGCAACCCCGAGGCCATTGGCCTGACGCTTGGCGCCGACGGGCTGCTGGCCGGCGTGCCAACTGCACCCGGTGAGCTGGCCTTCGTCGTCGTGGTTCGAAATGCCCAGGGCTGCGCCGAGGCCGCGCAGCGCTATCAGCTGCGCGTGCTCCCTGAACCATAGAAGGACCCAACATGAACACCATCCTCTCACTGTTCCAGCAGAAATCTTGGGCCAACCATGAGCTGTGCAATGCGCTGGCTGAGGTCGACGCGGAGGAGCACGCCCAGACCCTTCACACCGCCATTCGCACGCTGAACCACATCTTTGTGGTCGACGAGATCTTCCAGGCCCATTTGCTGGGCGGGGCGCATGGCCACCAGGCCACCAACACCGACGCGACGCCCGAACTGGGCGCGCTGCAGTTCTCGGTGGCCGAGCTGGATGCCTGGTTCATGGAGTACGCAGCGGGGGTTTCAGACTCACAGTTGAGCGAACGCATCCCGTTCAGGTTCACAGATGGTGACACCGGCACCATGACCCGGGAAGAGATGCTGCTACACGTGATTACCCACGGCGCCTACCACCGGGGCAATGTGGGGCAGTTGCTCAAGTCCATCGCCGTCGCACCCCCTCGCGATCTGTACACCAAGTTTCTGCACATCAGCCAGACCGAGCGGCGCTGGGCCTGAGTCCTGTTCAGTTGGATGCCCCATGCTCCTTGACCTGATCTTTGTCGCGATGTTCGCGGTGGCCGGCCCGCTGCTGGACCAGGCGGTTTTCTGGCCCGCGCATCGGCGCTTGGCGTTGGCCGATCCGGCTCGGGCGCGGGTCTGGCTCTGGTCCTGGACGATGGTCACCCAATGGGCCTTGGTGGGCTGTGGAACGGCCCTCTGGTGGGCCAGCGGCCGCTCCTTCGCGTCGCTCGGATTCACGGTTCCCGACGGCTGGCGATGCTGGGCCGCCATCGCCCTGTGCGTGCTCCTGGCGGGCTACCAGGCCTGGGCGTTCAGCGTCTTGCGGCGCAGCGCAGACCAGCGCGTGGCCCTGCTGGCGCAGGTCGAGCCCCTGGCCGCGATGCTGCCTCACACGCGCGCTGAGCTGCGCTGGTTCGGCGGCGTGTCCTTGACGGCCGGCTTCTGCGAGGAGTTTCTCTACCGTGGCTACTTCATCGCGGTGTTTGCCGCGTGGCTGGGCTGGTGGGGAGCCGCTGCGCTGTCGATTCCATTCTTCGCGGTGGCGCACCTGTACCAAGGTTGGCGCGGTGTGCTTCGAACCGGCGTGATGGGCCTGGTTTTCACGCTGCTGGTGGCCACCTTCCAGTCGCTCTGGCCGGCGATCGTGCTGCATGCCTTGGTCGACATCGGCTCGGGCGCCATGGCGTGGCTAGTGCTGCGCGACAAACCCGCGCCGGTCGCTCGCCGTTGAGCTTCCGGGCGGCCTCACTCATCGCCCTTCAGCGGAATCACAAAACAGCTCTGCTCCGGCAGTCCCGGCCAGTCCAGCCATTCGCCAGGGTGCAGCAGGGCGGCTTCGCAGCCGGGTTGGTGGTGGCTGGCCAGGCTGGCGCGGGCTGCCTGGGGGCTGAGCTGCACGGCGATGAAGCGCATGCGGCGGTGCTCGCGCTGCAGGGACAGCTCGGCCTGCGGCCAATGTGCGGGCAGGCAGGGTTGCAGGCGCAGGCGGCGGGCTTGCAGGCTCAGGCCGAACATCGACTCCACCGCGGCGCGGTGCAGCCAGGCGGCGGCGCCGGTGTACCAGCTCCAGCCGCCGCGGCCGGTGTGCGGTGGCTGGCTGCAGATGTCGCCGGCCATGGCATAGGGCTCCAGGCCATAGGCCACCGATTGCTGGGCATTGGCGCTGCGGTGGGCCGGGCTGAGCCAGCAGAACTGTCGATAGACGCGGTTGCCGGCGGTCTCCATCAGCGCCGGGCCGGTGGGTGGGCCATGCTCCACCGCGTTCCGGGCCACCGCCATCAGCGCCCACACGGCAGCGTGGGCGTATTGGCCGCCGTTCTCGCGCACGCCGGGCGG
>CALRVU010000355.1:0-4481 GCA_943371685.1 Bordetella parapertussis
CCACAGCCTGCTGGCCGCCGTGCCCGACCTGACGGCGGTCTTCGTCAGCAACGACCTGCCGGCCTTTGGCGTGCTGCAGGCCGCCGCCGACCTGGGCCTGGAGGTGCCGCGCGAGCTCTCGGTCACGGGCATCACCGACATTCAGCTGGCCCACCAGATGCGTCCGGCGCTGACCACCGTGGCCGTGCCCACGGCCGAGGCGGCCAGCCTGGCGGTGGACATGCTGATGGACCTGATCCGCCACCCCAAGGGCGCCTTGCCGCCCCAGCGGGTGACGGCGCCACCCCGGCTGGTGGTGCGGGCCACCAGCGCCAAGCCCGATGCGCGCCCGGCGCCAGCCGCCGACGCGCACAGGCGCCCTCAGGTCAAGACTTCGACCCCCACGCCGCGGTAGCCAATGAAACGGCAGGAGCGGTCGAAGATGGGTTCGCCGCTGACCCGGTAGTGCTGCTGGTAGCCGTCGGGCAGCTTGCGGCTCAGCGGCAGGTCCAGAAACGGCCGGTGAGCATTGATGGCCTCGCGCAGGGCCGTGCGCTCGGCCTCGTTCCAGCCGGCGGGCTCGCCGATCAGCAGGTCGGTGTCACCGCCCACCCGCAAGCCCAGGATCTCCAGCACCGGGCCGGACATGCGGGTGAAGCGGCCTTCCGGGTCCTGCTCCCAGTGCCAGTCCGAGGCCAGCTCGGTCAGCCGGCGGTAGCGGGCTTCACTCTCGCGCAATTCGGCCGTGCGCTCGGCCACGGTGGCCTCCAGCTGCAAATTGTGCTGTTCCAGCCGCTGATAGAGCAGGCGCACTTCGAGTTGATTCCGGATGCGGGTCTTCAGCTCCAGCAGGTCAAAGGGCTTGCTGATGAAGTCCTTGGCGCCGGCCTGCAAGGCGCGCAATTTGAGGTCGGGCTGGGCCGTGATGACCATCACCGGCACATAGCTGCCATGGGCATCCGTGGGCAGGGCGGCCTGCAGCGCGGCCAGCACCTCGAAGCCGTCCATGCCCGGCATCTGCAAGTCGAGCAGGATCAGGTCAAAAGCCTGCGCCTGCTGCAGGCTGCTCACCTCTCGCGGGTCCATGGTGGCGCTCACCGTGCTGTAGCCGGCCTCGGCCAGCAGGCGCTGCAACAGGTGCACATTGGCGGGCTGATCGTCGACGATCAGGATGCGGGCGGCCAGAATTTCGGCATTGGAAACCATCATGGCTAGGCAACTCGGGTTGGTGGGGAAGGGGCCGCCAGGATGGGCGGCAGTGCGGCATGCAAGGCTTCAAGAAACTCGTCGAAGCGGATCGGTTTGGTCAGGTAGCGAAAGAAGCCAGCTCGCTCGCCCAGAACGAGATCGCGTGGCATGGCATTGGCGCTGATCGCGATCACCGGGATGGCCGCGGTCAGGGCGTCGGCCCGCAAGGCCTGCAATGTGGTGGTTCCCGACATGCCGGGCAGGTTGATGTCCATCAGGATCACGTCGGGCAGCACGGCGCGGGCCAGCGCCAGGCCACTCGGGCCGTCGGTGGCGCTGATCAGGCGCAGCCCGGCCTGCCTCGCGATCAGGCGCTCGATCAGTTGCAGGTTGGCGGGGTTGTCTTCCACGCACAGCACGCAGCGCTCGGTGGGGTCGGGTTCGGTCAGTGTGGGTCGCAGCGCGGGGCTGGCCAGCTGTCCCGTGTCGTTCAGCGCGGCTGCGGCCAGCTCGATCCAGAAGACGCTGCCCACGCCGACCTCGCTTCGTGCGCCGATGCTGCCGTCCATCAGCTCGACCAGGCGCTTGCTGACCACCAGGCCGATGCCCGTGCCTTCCTCGCTGCCCGTGGCCTGGCCCAGCCGTTCGAAGGGCTGGAACAGCTGGGCCAGCTGGGCCGGGTCCAGGCCCAGTCCGGTGTCCTCGAAGCGGATGCGGACCCGGCCCCCAGGAAGCAACTTGCAGCGCACATCGACCCGGCCATGGGGCCGGTTGTACTTGATGGCGTTGGACAGCAAGTTGATGACCACCTGCTTCAGGCGGGTGCGGTCGGCCATCACGCCCAGGCAGGTGCTGGCGCGGTCAAACTGCAGCCGGATGCCGCGCTTGTGCGCCTGCGGCGAGATCATCGCCTCACAGTCGTGCAGCAGCTCCACCAGCGAGACCGGCTCGATGCTCAACGACTGCTTGCCCGACTCGATCATGGCCAGGTCCAGGATCTCGTTGATCAGGCTCAGCAGGTACCAGCCTGCCTTGAGGATCTGCTCCAGGCTGTCGCGTTGCACCAGCGTCGGTGCCGGTTCGCCACTCTCGAGCAACTGGGCAAAGCCGAGGATGGCGTTGAGCGGCGAGCGCAGCTCATGGCTCATGCTCGACAGGAAGTCGGACTTGGCCAGGTTGGCCTTTTCGGCGGCGGCCACGGCCTGGTGCAACGCGGCGTCGGTGCGCTTGCGCTCGGTGATGTCGGTGGCCGTGCCGACCAGCTCGAAAGCCAAACCCCGGGCGTCGCGGCGGAACACGGTGTCGCAGTTGTTGAACCAGCGCCACTCGCCGTCGGCATGGCGCAGCCGGTATTCAAACTCCAGCACCGCGCCCTCGGTCGAGGCCGCCACTCGCCCAAAATGGGCGTGCAGGGCGATGAATTCCTCCCCGGTCATGGTCTGGGCCAGAAAGTCGGCACCGAAGTCGGCGATCTCGGGCCAGCTGTAGCCCAGCACTCGGCCCAGGTGACGGTTGACCCACAGGTTCTCGCGCTTGGCCAGATCGTACAGGTGCAGGGTGTTGGGCATCACATGGGTGATCTGCTCGACGAACTGCTGTTGCCGCTCCAGTTCCTCCAGCGCCGCGCGCTTGTCCGAGATGTCCTCGACCGCAGCGATCAGGTGCAGTGGTCGCTCACTGGCGTCGCGCAGCAGCGACACGGTGATGTTGACCCAGAGCAGGCTGCCGTCCTTGCGGCAGTAGCGGGTGTCCAGGGTGCAGGTCTCGATCTCGCCGCTCAGCACCCGCTGCACCTCGGCGGCGCTGGCGGCCACATCGTCCGGGTGGGTGGTGTCGGCCAAGGTCCGGCCCAGCAACTCGTCGGCCCGGTAGCCGGTCATGCGGCACAGGGCCGGGTTGACACGCAGCCACTGGCCATCGAGCGCCACATGGGCAATGCCGATGGCGGCACATTCAAAGGTGCTGCGAAAGCGCGCCTCGCTGTCGCGCAGGGCATCTTCCACCCGGCGCCGCTCGGTGATGTCCTTGAACAGCACGCCGAGCTTGCGGTACTCGCGGCCCGGCAGGCGCATGGCATAGACATCGAACCAGCGCCCGCCCAGCTCGCTGGCCTGCTGGATGAAGCGGCAGGGCTCGCCGGTGCGCAGCACCTCGGCATAGTGGGTCAGCCAAGCCGGCTCCAGGTTGGGAGAGAACTCGCGCACCCGTCGCCCGGCGGCTGCATGCATGCCGGTCTGGCTGGCAAAGTTGGGGTTCACTTCCAGATAGCGGAGGTCGATCGCCAGGTTGTCCGCATCATGGATCAGCTCGATCACGCAGAAGCCCTCGTCGATCGAGTTGAACAAGCTCCGGTAGCGGCCCTCGATCTCGCGCAGGGCGGCGTCCGAGTGGCGGCGGTTCAGGGCGCAGCCATGGCGCTCCACCGCGTTCTCCAGTGCGCGTGTCAGGCTGTCGGCGCTCAGCACGGCGTCGGCCAGCTGGTCCTGGGCCCCGGCGCGCATCAGCAGGGGCCCCAGGGCGGCTTGGCTGCCGGTCAGGGCCAGCACTGGCAGCAGGGGCTCGCCGGCGCTGTCGTGCAAGGCGCTCAGCAAATCGATGGCGCTCATGTCGGGCAGCTCGCTGCCCAGCAGCACGCAGTCAAACTGCGGGGCGGGTTCGCGCTGCAGCAGGCTCAGGGCGGTCAGCGCCGAATCAGCCTCGGTGCACTGGTAGCCACGTGCCGAACCGGCGCTGAGCAAGGCTCGCCAGCGCGCCCGCTCGCTGCTGCGCAGGTCGATCAGCAGGATCGACCAGGTGAGGGTGGGGACAGAAGGCGCGGTGGCGGGTTCGCAGAGCATGGGCGCAGGCAATGGGGTGCCAAAGTGCGCCACTCTCTGCTGGTTTGCTCACCCGGTCTGTGCGTTTGCGAACATTGCGGAGGCTGCCGCTCAATGACAGGTGCTGGCGTCGGCCAGCGCGCTCGACAAGGCCTGAAGGTCGAGCACGCGCACCAGCCGGCTCTCGGCGCCGGCACCCAGTTCGGCCAGATCGCGCCGGCCCAGCACCTGGGCCAGGGCCTGGCTGTGTTGCGCGCCCTGGGTGGCCGGCAGGTGCGGCTGCCAGCCCGCCTTGTCGATGGACTGCAGGAGGTGGACGGCAAAGCCCAGCCATTCCTCACCCTGCTGAACCAGCAGCGCGGCTTGCGGCGGCGGGCCCGCAGGATTCTCGTCGCCGGCCAGGCGCGCCAGGTCCAGCACCGGGATGGCACGGCCCCGGTCGCTCAGCAGGCCCAGCACCATCGGGTCATCAGGCCGGGGCGGTGGCGTCATGGCGTT
>CALRVU010000356.1:0-4477 GCA_943371685.1 Bordetella parapertussis
CGCAGCCGAGGGCCTGCAGCGCCTGCGCGGTGCCGGGCTGCGGCTGGTTTGTCTGACCAACAAGCCGGGTGGGTTCGCCCGCGAGCTGCTGGCCCGCAAGGGTCTGGCCGGCTACTTCGAGCAGGTGTATGGCGGGGATGCTTTTGAGCGCAAGAAGCCCGATCCGCTGCCTTTGCTGATGGCCTGCGCCGCGCTGGGCACGCTGCCGGCGCAGACGCTGATGATTGGTGACTCGCGCAATGATGCCGAGGCTGCGCGGGCCGCCGGTTGTCCGGTGGTGCTGGTGCGTTACGGCTACAACCACGGCGAGCCGGTGGAGGCCGTGGGCGCCGATGCCTTGCTGGAACGAATCGACGCGCTGACCTTGCGCTGACGGGGCGCTGCGCGCTTGCAGAGCGGCTCGCCGGTGAGGCGGCCGCTCCGGGGCTTCAGCGATCGAGGTCGAACTCGAGATTGATGACCGCAGAGGCCGGGCGAACCACGGGCTGGAATCGCACACTGCGCACTGCCTCGATGGCCGGGTTCTCCAGCCGAGGATGACTGCTCTGCTCCACGCTGGCCGAGGCGACCCGGCCGTCCACGCCGACATCGACCTTGACTTGCACACTGCCGCGCCGCATCTTGCGCATCAGGCTGTCAGGCAGGCTGGGCTCGGTGCCCGGCAGCATGGACAGCAAGGGCGGGCTCAGGTCTTCGGGCTCAGGCGCCGGGGCCGGTGGCGGGCTGGGCAAGCTGGGTGCCGGGATGGCGATGGCAACCGGTTCGACCGCGGGCCGGGCCACCTCGGCCGGGCTGGTCGCCGTCAAGGCCGGTGCGGGGGCAGAGGCCTGCGCGCTGCTGCCCGGGTTGATCACGGCCGCGGCGGGAAGCACGTTGGCAAGATTGGCCGGCAGCACCAGCGACTGGCTGGCGCTGTCATTGGCGCTGGCCGTGCGCACGGCGGGCGCCCGCGCCGGCTCCGCAGCTGGCTTGGCGGGTGCCGGTGCCGGCGGTGCGACGGCGGTCTTGGCCGCTGCGGCGGGCGCTGGCGCTGGGGCCGGGGCGGGCGCCGGTGGCGCGGCGGCCACGGTGGGTTTGGCGTTGCCGTTCTTGTCCGCGTTCATGCGGATCCAGTACATCGGCCGGGCCGCCTCGCGTTTGACCCGGTCGCTGATGTCTTGCGGATTGACCGGTGCCTCGGTGGTGGGGGCCGAGCCGGTCGTGGGCTTGGTCGCAGGAGTCGGGGCAGTTTGCCCGGCGGGTGGGGGGCTGGTTCCTTGGGCTCGCGCGGGTGCGCTTTGCAATGCCAGTGCGAGGGCCGCGCCCAGGCACACCAGTAAAACAGCAGGTTCCATCTCGAACGATCAAGCAACAGCGCCGCACCCCGAAGATCATCCGAGGCGCAGCCGGGTCTGATTCGGCCCGGATCGGGCCGTCAGGTCAAGGTTGAGAGCTGGGGCGCTTGTCGACGGTGCGACCAAGCAGCGCAGCTTTCAAGTCCTCATCAGCAGGAACCTTGCCAAGCCAGATGCTCAGCAGTGCTTTGAAAAATTCGGGCTCCTTGATGGCCTCGATTTCAGCATGACCATTGAGCAGCACCTGGGCGCCCACGCCGGGTACCCAGTCGACACTGAAGGTGTCGCCTGCCTTGAGGCGCTTGCGCTTGGCGAACAGCTCGCCCATGCGGATGATGCCGGAGATCGAGCGGGACATGTCCTCGCGCGGTGTGTTGCGCTCCATGCCCTGGGTGAAGAGCTTGCCCAGATCGTTGCCGTCGATGTCGCGCAGCATGGTGATCAGGATGCGCTTGGGGCCGGGTGCACTGACCACGGCTTCTGCGGTGTCCACCTTGGTCGGGGTGTACAGCGCGGCGGTGTAGACCTTGATGAAGAAGCGGGTCCGGATGCCGGCGCCATTGAGTTGCAGTGGCGTGCCTGCGAGCTGCACGCTTTGCTCAACCTTGGTGCCGGCCAGTTCGGTGGGTTGGGCCAGTGCCGCCATGGGCAGGGATGCGGCCGCCAGGCAAGCCAGCAGCGCGAGGCGTGCTGCCGCGGACCGGCTTGCGCCGCCCGATCGGGCGATGCGCCGGCCCTGGATGAGGGCATTTGCGGTGGCTTGAGCGGCGATCATGAGCGGTTGCTTTCTGAAACAGGAGGGATCGGATCGTATCGCCTTGTAAGCAGTACGGCCTGAGTTTGCGACGCACGCGGGGCCGGTGTCCATGCGGAGCGACCCCAATCAGGACCGGCCGGCGGCCCCTGGTGCGCTGCTACACTTTGAGCCATGTTCACCTCGCACCAACGGATTGCGTCGACCCACGACCGGGGGGCTTGGCCCTGGCGTCGCTGGCGTGACTGAGTCCGTTGCCCGCTGCAGCCTGGCGCCATGCCCGGCCCGCGCGGGCCCTGCTGCAGGCTGACCTGGCCTGCCCCCACCGCCCCTGAGCAACCCGGCTTGACCTGATGCCGGCACCTGCGGGCGGGTTCTGGAGAAGACTGCTGTGATCACCGAACTTGAATTCAAGAGCCTGGCCGCTGAGGGCCACAACCGCATTGCACTGATTGCGGAGGCCTTTGCCGATCTGGAAACCCCGCTGTCGCTGTATCTGAAGCTGGCCGGCGGGCAGAAGTACAGCTTCTTGCTGGAGTCCGTGGTGGGGGGGGAGCGCTTCGGCCGCTACTCCTTCATCGGTCTGCCAGCGCACACCTTGGTGCGCGCCACGGGGCTGCGCACCGAAGTGGTGACCGATGGCGAGGTCATGGAGGTGCATGAAGGCAATCCGCTGGATTTCATCGCCAGCTACCAGAAGCGCTTCAAGCCAGCCCTGCGGCCGGGCCTTCCGCGCTTCTGTGGCGGCCTGGCCGGCTACTTCGGCTACGACACGGTGCGCTACATCGAGAAGAAGCTGGCCGCCACGCAAAAGCCCGGCGGGCTGGACACACCCGACATCCTGCTGCTGCAGACCGAGGAGCTGGCCGTCATCGACAACCTGTCGGGCCGGCTTTACCTGATCGTCTGGGCCGATCCGGCGCGGCCGGAGGCCTACTTCAATGCCAAGAAGCGGCTGGGCGAGCTGGCCGACAAGCTGCGCTACAGCGTGACGGCCCCGCCGGTGCGCCGTGGCCCCAGCTACGCGGTGGAGCGAGAGTTCGAAAAGGCCGACTACCTGGCGGCCGTGCTCAAGGCCAAGGAGTACATCGCGGCGGGCGACCTGATGCAGGTGCAGATCGGCCAGCGGCTGAAGAAGCGCTACACCGAAAGCCCCTTGAGCCTGTACCGCGCGCTGCGCTCGCTCAATCCCTCGCCCTACATGTACTTCTATGACATGGGCGACTTCCAGATCGTCGGCGCCTCGCCCGAGATCCTGGTGCGCCACGAGCTGGGTGCGGATGGCGAGAAGGTGGTGATCCGGCCGATCGCCGGCACGCGGCCACGCGGCGCCACCCCCGAGGCCGACAAGGCCATGGAGGCCGAACTGCTGGCCGATCCCAAGGAGCGGGCCGAGCATGTGATGCTGATCGACCTGGCCCGCAATGACATCGGCCGACTGGCCAAGACCGGCACCGTGCAGGTGACCGAGGCCTTCGTGGTCGAGCGCTATTCGCATGTGATGCACATCGTCAGCCATGTCGAAGGCGCAATGAAGGACGGCATGACCAGCCTGGACGTGCTGCGCGCCAGCTTCCCGGCCGGCACCTTGACCGGCGCGCCCAAGATCCGCGCGATGGAGCTGATCGACGAGCTGGAACCGGTCAAGCGCGGCATCTACGGCGGTGCCTGCGGCTACCTGAGCTTTGCCGGCGACATGGACGTGGCGATCGCCATCCGCACCGGCATCATCCAGAACAACACCCTGTATGTGCAGGCGGCGGCTGGCGTGGTGGCGGACTCGGTGCCTGAGATGGAATGGCGCGAAACCGAGGTCAAGGCACGTGCCTTGATCCGGGCGGCTGAACTGGTGGAAGAGGGGTTCTGACCATGCTGTTGATGATCGACAACTACGACTCCTTCACCTACAACCTGGTGCAGTACTTTGGCGAGCTGGGTGAGGATGTGCGGGTGATCCGCAATGACGAGATCACGCTCGAAGGCATTGCCGAACTGCGGCCGGACCGGCTGGTGCTGTCGCCCGGGCCGTGCTCGCCAGCGGAAGCCGGCATCTGCGTGCCGGCAATCCAGCATTTCATCGGCAAGCTGCCCATCCTCGGCGTGTGCCTCGGACACCAGAGCATCGGCGCGGCGCTGGGCGGCAAGATCGTGCGGGCACAAACCCAGATGCACGGCAAGACCAGCGTGCTGCAGACCGATGGCCTGGGGGTGTATCAAGGCCTGCCTGAGCGTTTCACGGTGATCCGCTACCACTCACTGGCGATCGAGCGCGCCAGCCTGCCTGAGGTGCTGGACATCACGTCCACCTCCGAAGACGGCGAGATCATGGGCGTGCGCCACCGCGAGCTGGCCGGCACGGCAGCCCCGCTGGAAGGTGTGCAGTTCCACC
>CALRVU010000357.1:0-4476 GCA_943371685.1 Bordetella parapertussis
GCTTGAGCAGGTCGTTGTGCGAGATCAGGCCCACGCTGGGCACGGTCGACAGGTCGAACATCCAGATGTCGTTGATCGTGTTGACCTCGGCGCTGCTGGCGTTACGACTGCTGAGGCGCACACCCGTGCGCACCCGGCTGATCACGCCTTGGTCGATGGACCAGTCGGCATCGCTGCGCCAGGTGGTCTCGCGGCCTTCGTTGTTGATGCGGAAGTAGAGCACCTTGTCGGCCCAGTAGTGGCCCGGGTCGCTCAAGGACGCGCCCACCGGGAAGGCCGAGGGCAGCGGTGAAGTCAGGTCAAAGGTGAAGGCCGGACTGTCGCCGAAGCTGCCCAGGCGCACCTCCTGGTAGAAGCGCTCGAAGCTGCTGTCGGTGTGGCTCAGCTCAGAGCGCAGGTTCCAGCCTTCCATCTTCCACTTGCCCGACAGGGCCAGCTGGTTGATGCTCGTGTCTTCGTCGGCCACCGAGCCCGAACTGCTCATGCTGGCACCCCAGAAGGTGCCCTTCTGGAAGCGGCCCTGGTCGTCGGTGGTGATGTTGCCGTTGGGCCAGAGCTGGCCCTGGTTGGCGCTGCTGCTGAAGTTGGCCCAGAACGGCGAGGCGTAGAAGCCGTTCAGGTCGGTGCGGCTCTTGAGCTTGCTGTGATTGAGGTCCAGCGTGTACTCGGCGCTGGCGCTGGGCCGGTATTGCAGGGCGCCGCTGATGGCGTTGCGGGCGCGCGAACCAAACTCATAGGCCAGCCACTGGCCGGTGGGGGCGAACACGCCCGAGCCATCGGCCAGGGCGGCCGGGCCGTCCAGCTCCTGGGTGTCAGCGCGGTAGTTGCGCTTTTGCGTGGACACGCTCAGCAGCGCGCCGAACTCGCCCGCATCCAGGCGCCAGCGGTTGCTCAGCAGCACCGAGCCCTCGGCATTGCGCTTGTCGGCCAGATCGGCCGAGGTCACCTTGGCGGTGCCGGCCAGCTTGGCGCCGGCAAAGTCAAACGGACGGCGGGTGCGCAGGTCGATCACGCCACCGATGCCGCCTTCCACCTGCTCGGCGGTGGGCGTCTTGTAGACATCGGCGCCGGCCAGCAGTTCGGACGGCACGTCCTGGAAGGACAGGCCACGCTCCTTGCCGGCGCTGAAGATCACCCGGCCGTTCAGCAGGGTCTGGGTCTGCTGCAGGCCGCGCACCTGCACGCGGTCGCCTTCGCCCCGGTTGCGGGAGATCTGCACGCCCGAGATGCGCTGCAGCGCCTCGGCCACGTTGGCATCCGGCAGCTTGCCGATGTCATCGGCCACGATCGAGTCGACGATCTGCTCGGCATTGCGCTTGATGTCCTGGGCCTTCATCAGGCTGGCCCGCTGGCCCTGCACCACCACCGTCTGACCGGCGGTGGATTCTTGCGCCCAGGCACCATGGCTGGCCGCAGCCGCCAGGGCGGCGG
Organism: Bordetella parapertussis; assembly: GCA_943371685.1. GTDB lineage: Bacteria > Pseudomonadota > Gammaproteobacteria > Burkholderiales > Burkholderiaceae_C > Ideonella > Ideonella parapertussis_A. Next base: position 1,432 of record CALRVU010000357.1, read on the forward strand.
TCAGCAGGCTGAGCTTGAGCACGGGGGTCTTGCGCATCGAGGCGGGCGCTTGGATCGGATTCGTCATGGAGTCTCCAGGGTGGGGATTGTGGTGTGAGTCGGGTCTGCCGGCGCCAACGAAGCCGGACATCAGGGGCGAGAGATCGGGGCGGCGGCGGGTCGGACCTGCCGCCAGACCTGCATCGAGGGCAAGGCTCGGCCGGAAAAATCGAACATCGCCTGGTTGTCCCAGCCGTTGCCGTCGCCAGTGCGCCAGCCGGCACCGGACACAGGGATCCAGGCTGGCTCCCAGTAGAAGACGCCCAGGCCCAGGCCGTCCGGAACCTCGGCGACGGCGGCGATCACGTCGCGCAGCAACTGGGCCTGGCCCTGCGGACTGGCGGGGTAGCCGGCTTTCTGCACCCGCTCGGCATTGAGCACGTTCGGACCGTTGTCGCCGTCGTCCAGCGTGTAGCCATAGGCGGTTTCGACCACCGCCATCGGCTTGCCATAGCGCTTGGCCAGATCGGCCAGGTTGCTGCGCAGGCCGCTCAAGGGGCCATGGAAGTAGGGGTAGTAGCTCAGGCCGATGACATCGAAATCGAGCCGCTCAGCGGTGAACAGATCAAACATGCGGCGGAACAAGGCGTTGTCGCCACCCTCGGCCAGGTGCAACACCACCGGCAGGCGGGCACCGCGCAGGCCGTCGGTGGCGCGCACCGCCGCAATGCCCTGGCGCAGCAGGCCGACCATGCCGGCATTGCCGCCGATCACCTCGCCCGGCGTGGCTTGCCAGGTCTTGCCGTCGGGCCACAGCAGGCCGCCATTGATCTCGTTGCCGATCTGGACCATGTCGGGGCTGGCGCCGGCCGCATGCAAGGCTTTGAGGACCTGCACGGTGTAGTCATGGACCGCCTGCTCCAGCGCCGCGCCTTTCAGCCGGGCCCAGGCGGCCGGCTTCTCCTGAGTGGCCGGATCGGTCCAGAAGTCGCTGTAGTGGATGTCGAGCAAGACCTTGAGGCCCTGGGCCCGCGCGCGCTGGGCCAGGCGCACGGTGGTGGCCAGGTCGTTGTTGCCACCGCCCACCGGCTCGCCATGGCGCGAGAAGATGCGCTGGCCGTCGATCACATCGCGGGCATTGACGGGGGTGTGCCACAGGCGCAGCCGGGCCCAGTTGACGCCGCTGGCGCGCAGGATCTGCAAGGCGGTGCCGGGGCGGCCCAGGGCGTCGGTGTAGCGGCCGCCCAGGCGCTCGATCTGGTCGACCATGGACACATCCGCGCCCAGCATGAAGTCCGGCCGCAAACCCTGCACCTCGGCCACCGACACGGCGGCCGGCACCACCGATGCCGGGGCCTGCGCCCGCGCCAGACCAGCGCCACCCCCAAGCCCGGCCAGCAGCAGCACGACAGACAGCGAGACGCGGAGGGATGACGGAAGCAAGTTCAACATGACTGCGATTCGCAGGTTAATCGTTTAATCTGCGGTCAGTATCGATGCAGCGCTGCGCTTGCGCATCCGTGAAAGCCCTAGGCAGCGGTGCCGGCATAGCCAAACTGCAACACCCGGCGGCGCACGGTCGGCGCAGGCGGCACCGCTGAAACGCCCCGCGCTGTTCAGAAAAGATTAATCGATTAATCTTTCAAATGGCCGATGACGGCGCAGGGCCATGCCCTGCCGTGTCGATCCGTCGATGGATCAGCCGATGCAAGTCCGGTTCTTGCCGGTGCGCTTGGCCTCGTAGAGCGCCTCGTCCGAGCGCTCCAGGGCCTCTTCCAGGCTCTCACCCGGGCGGTAGCGGGTGACCCCTGCCGAGAAGGTCACGAAGACCTCCTTGTCTTCGTGCATGAACAGGCTGGCGCTGAGTTGCCGCTGCAAGCGGGTCAGCACCGACTGCCCCTCTTCCACCGGCGTGCCAGGCAGCAGCACCACGAACTCCTCGCCACCAAAGCGGGCGACCACATCGATCGGTCGCAGGGACTTGCGCACATGGCTGGCCAGCGCCACCAGGGCTTCGTCGCCCACGTTGTGGCCGAGGCTGTCGTTCAGGCGCTTGAAGTTGTCGATGTCGAGCAGGCCGATGGCCAGCTCGCTGCCCTCGCGCTCCAGGCGGGCCTGCTCGGCCACGAACAACTGGTTGAGACCGCGACGGTTGGCCACCTGGGTCAGGGCATCGGTGGCCACTTCATCCGACAGCCGACGCAATTCGGCCTCGAGCTCGCGCACCTGGCTCTCCAAGGCCTCGGCACGCCCATGCTCACCGTGCAGACGCTCGCGAGTGGCATGGACCAGGGCGTGCACACTGCGGCTCTCGGACACCATCTCGCGCACCACGCCGGCCAAGCTCTCCAGCGAGTCCGCGCCCTCGATCGTGTCGGCAAAGCGCAGCATGCCTTCGCTGAAGCGGCCGGTGTGCTCGTCGAGTTCGCCCAGCTCGCTGAGCATCTGCTGGATCAGGGCCTTCAGGGCATGGCGGGCTTGTTCGCGCTCGGAACGCAGGCTGCGCTGGCGCTCGCGGGTGTTGGCCAGCAGACTGGCCGCGGTCTGCACCGACCGCGGGTTGGGCGGCACGGCCAGATGGCCCGAGAGTGCGCCCAGTTGCCCACGCACCCAGCTGTCTTCATCGGCCACGTCGGCCAGGCCGTCGGCCAGATCGCGGCTGAGCTGGTGCACCTGGCCGAGCAGGTGCTGGCGATGCGCCAGCAGACGGCGAGCCCGAGCGCAGACCTCGGCCACCTGTTCGGCCAAGGCCGCCGTGGCGCCGTGCACGCCGATCTGCGTGGCCAATGCCGCCAGTTCGTCAGCCAGGGCCACGGCGCGGGCGGCGTCCAGCGGCAAGGCGGCGCGCACGGTGCTCTCCAGCGGGGCAAAGACCGCTGGCCAGTGGGGATGATGGGCTGGATGAGGTGCAGAGGCAAGAGCAGGCGACGCCGGCTCCGACGCGCCGCCGGCCGCTGCAGGGATGGCAGCGGCCTCGGCGCCGGGCTCGGTGGCCGCAGGCGCCAGCTCGGTATCGCTGTCCCACGATCCCACCAGTTGGCGCAGCCGATGCTGCAGCCGCTGCAT
>CALRVU010000358.1:0-4468 GCA_943371685.1 Bordetella parapertussis
CGCCAGCACTGTGCAAGACCTTCCGCCCGCGTCGGGCGAAGACGCTCATTGACCACTGGCAGGCTTTTGCTTGTCATGTGACTGGCGGGCGATGTCGCGGCTGGCGCGACGCTCGGCTGAGCGCACGCGGGCGCGCTCCTTGCCGGTGACCTGGCCGTCCGCGGCGACCTTGTCCTCGACATTGCTGACATGTTGTTGCTGCTTGTCGAGCCGCTGGGCTTCCCGCTCGGTCAGGCCGCCGCTGGCGCTGGCTTGATCGATGCGCTGGGCCTGACGGTCTTGCCGCTTGTCGATGTGGGGCACGCTGGCGCCGCGCTCGGCGGGCAGGGCGCGCTCCTGGGCGAATGCCGCTGCGCCGCCCAGGCTCAGGGCCAGAACCAGACCGCCGGTGACGCCGCAACGGCGCGTGATGATGATGCTCATGAGGGCCTCCTGTGTGAACTGAAATGATGCACTGGGAACCCTCGCACAACGCCTGTCTCGACGCTTTGGAAGACCACGAAATGGTCAATGCATGTAACGCGGCGCACTCCTACAATCGACCGATGATCTCGCGCGAACCCACCCTCGAACGCTTGGCTGTTGCTCAAAGCCTGTTGCTGGACCCGTATCAGCTCTCCGAGCCGGTGTTGGCGCGTGCGCTGGCCACCATCGGTGAGCACAAGGTCGATGACGCTGATCTCTATTTCCAGTACACCCGCCATGAGGGCTGGAGCCTGGAGGAAGGCATCGTCAAGAGCGGCAGCTTCTCCATCGACCAGGGCGTGGGCGTGCGTGCCATCGCCGGTGAGAAGACCGCTTTCGCCTATTCCGACGACATCTCTGAAGCCGCCCTGCTGGACGCTGCGCGCACCGTGCGCACCATTGCCGCGGCTGGGCAGAGCCGCCGCGTCAAGCTGAGCCGCACCACCAGCGTGGCCAAGAGTCGCATCCTTTACGCGCCGCTCGATCCCATCGCCACCCTCGACAGCACCCAGAAGGTGGCCTTGCTGGAGCGGGTCGAGAAAATGGCCCGGGCCCGCGATCCGCGCGTCGTGCAGGTGATGGCCGGTCTGGCGGCTGAATATGACGTGGTGATGGTGGCCCGTGCTGACGGCACCCGCGCGGCCGATGTGCGGCCGCTGGTGCGCCTGTCGGTGACGGTGATCGCCGAGCAGAACGGTCGCCGCGAGGTGGGATCAGGCGGCGGCGGTGGCCGCTTCGGCCTGGGTTACTTCCAGGAGTCGCAGATCAGCGACTACGTCAACCAGGCGGTCAACGCGGCCCTGACCAACCTCGAATCGCGGCCGGTTCCTGCCGGCCAGATGACGGTGGTGCTGGGCTCGGGCTGGCCGGGCGTGATGCTCCACGAGGCCGTGGGCCACGGTCTGGAAGGCGACTTCAACCGCAAGGGCTCGTCCACCTTCACCGGCCGGATCGGCCAGCGCGTGGCGGCCAAGGGCGTGACGGTGCTCGATGACGGCACCTTGAGTGACCGGCGCGGCTCGCTCAATGTCGACGACGAGGGCAATCCGACCCAGCGCAATGTGCTGATCGAGGACGGCATCTTGCGCGGCTACATGCAGGACTCGATGAACGCCCGGCTGACCGGCGTGAAGCCCACCGGCAATGGTCGGCGCGAGAGCTATGCCCACGTGCCCATGCCCCGCATGACCAACACCTACATGCTGGCCGGCGACAAGACCAAGGAAGAGATCGTCGCTAGCATCAAGCGCGGCCTCTACGCCACCAATTTCGGCGGCGGCCAGGTCGACATCACCAGCGGCAAGTTCGTCTTCTCGGCGTCCGAGGCCTACTGGGTCGAGAACGGCAAGATCCTCTACCCGGTCAAGGGCGCCACCCTGATCGGCAATGGCCCTGACGCCCTGACCCGCATCAGCATGATCGGCAACGACCTGCAGCTTGACTCCGGCGTGGGCACCTGCGGCAAGGAGGGCCAAAGCGTGCCGGTGGGCGTGGGTCAGCCGACGTTGCGCATTGATGGTCTGACGGTGGGGGGAACGGCCTGATGTTCAAGCGGTTCGGTTTTGCGCGGAAGGTCAGTGCAAGCGAACCCGGGCAGGCTGCCACGGCGCCCTTGCCGGTCCCGAAAGTGTTGCGCACGGTGCCAGCTGAAGAAGCCCGGCAAGCCCATCAACACAACCCGCATGCGGTGTGGGCGGGTTTGACCTACCAGGCGAACGAGACGGATGCCAGTCTGGCCAGCAAGCGCATCTGGGCCAAGTTGCCAGACATTTCCGTGCGCCCGAAATTTCTCATTGATCCGACGCAGCCGGTGTTTGCTGTGGGCTCGTGTTTCGCGCGCGAAGTCGAGGACGCGCTGGCGGCACTGGGCTTTGATGTCCCCACTTACTGCGATGCGTTGTTTGATGCACCTGCCCTGTTGACCAAGAATCAACCTGCGGGCATGCGGCCTCGGAGTTTTCTCAATCGCTACAACAGCATGTCCATGCTCGAGGAGTTCCGGCATCTGCTGGGTGTGGCGCCAGAGATCGAGGCAGGACTGTTGACATACGCTTCTGGCTCGTCTCAGCTGGCTGACCTGCATTACTCGCAGTCGGTGAATCAAGCGGCCAAGAGCGTGGTGCTGGAACGTCGCAAGCTGGTGCGCGAGCATCTGGGCTCGGCGTTGCGCCGGTCTCGCTTGTTCGTGCTGACCTTGGGCATGGCGGAATGCTGGTACGACAAGGATGCGGACCGCTACCTCAACAACACGCCGGGTCCGCGCGTGCTGGCCAGCTCAGGCAAGCGCTTGGAGGTTCGGCTGACCACCTTCAATGCGCATCTTCAAGCGCTCGAAGCCATCCATCAATTGCTTTCCAGCGAATTGGGGGCTGACTTCAAGGTCGTCATCACCGTCTCGCCAGTGCCCTTGCAGCGTACCTACCTCGAGCAAGACATCGTTGTGACCAACAGCTACGCCAAGTCCATGCTGCGCGCGGTCGCCCAGGAGTTTGCATCGGCGCATGCCAACGTCGACTACTTCCCGAGCTACGAACTGGTCAACTACAGCGATCCCAAGGGCAGTTGGGCCTGGGACTATCGACACGTGAAGCCTGATCTGGTGGCCCACATCATGGGCTTGTTCCGTCGGCATTACGCGCCCGATGCCGCGTCACCGGGACCGGCAGTTCGTGCGATCGCTGCAGGCGCCGGGCAGGACTGAGGTATCTGCCACGGCCACCGCGACAGGCTTGCCCTGTTCCGGCACTGCGGTGGCAGCCATGCTGTCCCAGCTGCAGCTGGAGGCCATCCAGGCACAGACCAGACAGGCGACCTTGGCCAGCAGCGCTGGACCGGGCTGGATGGCGGATGGACGATGAAAAGTGCTGTGACCTGCGTTCATTTCGGGTTCTCCCGGCGGTTGACAGAGCGGCGCAACACTGCGCAACCCTTGGCTTGTTTTCGACTCACCGCACTGGTGCATTGAAGAAGTGGAAGGGGTGTTTTGCCCCCCACTTCCATGCCTTGCCTCGAGTCACCCAGAGGGGCCCGCTATCATTGGAGCTCAGGGAGAGGAGCATTTCATGTTTGGTTTTTTTCGTTCTCGCAAAGCCAAGTCGGACGCGCCGGACTTGCCTCCGGTCAGCTCCGAAAGCGGCCCGATGGGCGAGCTCTGGATCGACCAGCCGGGTGCGGCCGAGCAGGCCGCTCAGCGCGGCCTGGATGCGCAGACGCTGGCGGACGTGAACGAGTTCATCGAGCGGGGCTACCTCATCGTGCCCGGGGCGCTCTCGCACGAGCTGGCCGACCGCATCGTGGCTGATGCCCACAGGGTGTTCAACGAACCCGAGCACTACGTGGTGCGCGACAAGGGCCAGTACGTCAACCCGGCCAAGATGGAAGAGTTCCACCTGGGGCACCGCATCATTGACCTTTATGCCGTGTCTGCGGCAGCCCGCGAGGCGGTGTTCACGCCGCGGGTGTCGCGTCTGCTCCAGACCGTATTCGGCGAGCCAGCCGTGGGCATCCAGTCGCTCTACTTCGAGTACGGCTCACAGCAGGCCATCCACCAGGACACGGCCTATGTGGTGTCCCGTCGCCCCATGGCGCTGGCGGCGATCTGGGTGGCGCTGGAGGACGTGGCCGAAGGCACGGGTGAGCTTTGCTATTACCCGGGCGGACACCGCATTCCCCACCATCTGTTTGGCGGTGAGCGCAAGCACTGGATCCAGACCAAGGATGGTCCGGAGGCGCATCAGGCCTACTTCAAGTATCTGCACGACCAGGCTGCTGAAATGGGCTTGCCGCTGGAAACCTTCCAGGCCAAGAAGGGCGATGTGCTGATCTGGCACGCCGATCTGCCGCATGGCGGCTCGCGCATCAAGTCCATGCACACCCGGCGCAGCTACGTGGTCCACTTTGCGCCGCAAAGCGTCAAGGCGATGTATGTCAACCGCATCGGCGAGGACTATCACGAGCTGCCCATGCCCAGTGGTGACTTCTTCTCGTGCCGGCATTACAAGCT
>CALRVU010000359.1:0-4458 GCA_943371685.1 Bordetella parapertussis
TACACCCAGTTCCTGCTGCAGAGCCGCGTCAACTCCCGGATGGTCGAGTTCCGCGAACCCTCAGGGCCTGACGAGCCACCAGGCGCCCTGCGCATGGTTTCCATCATCGACATCCTCAGCGACGGACTGTCGGCGGTCTACACCTTCTATGACCCCGATGTGAAGGCCAGCTACGGCACCTACGGCGTACTCTGGCAGATCGCCCAGGCCCGCGAACTGGGCCTGCCCCACTTGTACCTGGGCTACTGGATCGCCGAGAGCCCGAAGATGGCCTACAAGATCCAGTTCGGACCGTATCAGCTCCTCAAGGATGAAGTCTGGCAGGCACCCACCCTGTCTTGAGGATCTGAGCGCAACCGTTGGCACCCGAAAGCTGGCAGTTCGTCGCAGCCGGCGCGCGCTCGTCGCATGCGGCCCTGCGCACCGGGCAGCACCGCTAGCATGAGCCCACTCATTCACAACAACTTCAGGAGCTCTCATGCACGCTCGTCGCCTCTGGCTGCTGGCCCCGTTGGCCACCGTACTGGCCACCACCCCGCCCCGCAGTGCGCAGGCCTGGGAGTGGAACTCCTGGGGCAGCGGCCCCAAGATCGAAGGCTCGGGCAAGGTCATCGAACTGCGCCGCAGCTTGGGCAGCTTCAGCCGCCTGCGCATCGAAGGTCCGTTCAATGTGGTGGCTGGCGTTGGCTCAGCCGGTGCCGCCACGATCAAGGCCGATGACAACATCGTCCCCCTGATCCAGACCGAAATCAGCGGCGACACCCTGATCATCAAGGCCAAGTCGAACCAGTCCTACAGCAGCCGCAGCGGTCTGCTGGTCACGGTCGACTTCCAGACCCTCAAAGCTGCCGAAGTGCGCGGCAGTGGCAACTTGCAGATCAACAGCCTGAGAGCCGATGCCTTTGCGCTCAGCGTCTCCGGATCCGGCGACGCCCGCATGCTGGACACGGACGTCAAACAACTCGAGGTCTCGATCGCCGGCTCCGGCGACATCACGGTGGAAGGCCGCGCCGACAGTGCTGCCTACAACATCGCCGGCTCCGGCGACGTGCGGGCCGAGAAACTGCTGGCCAAGCGCAGCAGCGTGTCGATTGCCGGCAGTGGCGACGCCGTGGTGCACGCCAGCGAAAGCCTGGACGTGAGCATCGCCGGCTCGGGCGATGTGCGCTACGCCGGCAACCCGCCGCAGGTCAAGCGCAGCGTGGTCGGATCCGGCGAGGTCAAGCCGCTGCGCTGAAGCGACTGGCCGGTGAGACGGCCAACAAAAAACCCGCAGCACCTTGATGATGCTGCGGGTTTTGTCTTTGGAGTCAGGCGCAAGTGCTCTGACATCCTGGTGGGCGGTGCAGGGTTCGAACCTGCGACCCCTGCCGTGTGAACGCGATCTCCAGGCTTTTCGGTCACTTCTCGGAGCTCCCAGGACGCGCCAAGAAACTCCCGATTCATCAATTAAATCAGGAGGTTAGCCGATGATCAAGCGTGATCGAGTCACCCACTCGAACCCCCTCGAAACCGGAGCATCCTGTGCGGGCGTGGCGCAAATCTGGCGCAAGTTATGGCCTTCGGAGACCGCAAAAGCTGCGAGCCCTGCCCTGCCCGCAGCCTAGCGGAGTTGATGGTGCCAGCGCCGATCAAGGTCCTTCGGATGTTGGCGCCGACCAAATTTGGCCCCCCTGCTGGTCAGTTTTCGGTCGGAGGCAACACCCTCAACTTCTTGCGGGAGCCGTTCAGTGACGCCCTGCTCTCTATCGGAAACACCCCCCAAAGACACCCAATCCACACCGTCACCGCAACCGGACTTCGGTGTGCCCAACCGCCGTAGCTTCGGAGTCTTGAGCAGCCTGCAGAGCGCCATCAGAGACCATACTTGCGCTTCCGATTCTTGAAGGCCGGCTCAGTGCCTTCGAGGATCTCTACGACGGTTGCCTTGATGATCGGCGACTCGATGCCACCGGAAACGTACTCGAATGTGTTGGTCGTCTTGTCGCAGCTCGCGCAGATGATTTGCTCAGCGTCGCACACCACCGCCAAGTTGGGGTTGTGCGTCACCATAATGACCTGCCGACGCTGCTTGGCAGCCTTGATGCACTTGACCAGCACCTTGAAGATGGTTTGGTTGTCGAGGTTCTCCTCGGGTTGGTCGATGATGATCGGGATGTCGTCCTTGTCCACCAGCAGGTAGAAGACCAGCAGTAGCAAACCCCGCTCGCCCGGCGAGAGCTGGCTGATCTCTTGGCCGTCGAAGGTCAGTGAATATCTCGGCTCGAGATAGCTCATGCCATAGAGGTAGTCGAGGATGTCCTGCGGTTCGCCGCCTTTGCGGAGCTGGTCGGCGATCCTAGTCTCGCGGCCGCCGCCGGACTCGCGCCGGTCGAAGTGCAGCATGTCGTCGATGGTGGCAAGGAACTTCTGCGTGGATTCCACATCGCTGAAATCGACTTCTTTGAGCAAGCCGCGCATGAACTGATTGCTCTCGTCTACGCCTGCAAAGCTGCCGCGCGACTGTCGGTTGATGCGGGACAAGAATTGATCTTGAAAGTCCGACTCTTCGATACGAACGGCGAAGTCCAGAGGCAGGTGCATGTCCATCCGAGCAGCGGACTTGACGAACTCCTGTACCGGCCCATAGAGACGGCGGTATTCTTCGACCGTCTTGCCCAACTGCTCATGGACGGCTTTGGCAAGGTCCAACCGGCGCGCGCGCAGGTCGGCCAACTTGGCTGGAAGCGCGGCCAATGACTCGATCTCTGCCTTGAACCATTCAACGGACTGCGCCTTGTCCTTGCTGCCGATGAGTTCCGCTTTGGCGCGCTCCCACTTGGCGACTTGGTCCTTGAAGTTGATGAACAAGCGCTGCTTTTCGCCGAGCTTGCTCCTGATCTCGGTCATGGCGGCTTCGGTCGCCTCGCGCCGTTTAGCGAGCCCGGTAGGCTCTTGGCCGACCAGTGTGGCGTCGAAAACCGCGATGGACTCTTTGGTGGCCTTGCTGAGCGCGTCGATCCGCGACGTGTCGATCCTCAGCTCGACCACGTCGGACGCGTTCACGTCCGCGCCCGCCTCGGCGAGCATGGGGGCCAGCTCCGTGACGAACTGGTCATGGACCTTCTTGTGGTTCACGATCGCTTGGTCGATCCGGCTGAGGACGGCTTGACGCTTCGCCTCGGCGGCCTTGTTGTCCCGGAGCAGCTTCTCCTCGTCGCGTAGCTTGTTGAGTTCGTCCGCCAGGGTTTGCATCTTTTCGGTGGCCGCATTCGACTCCTCCTGAGCGGAATCCGAGGCCGACGGATCTTCGACAGGCGAAGGCTTGGAGGCATCTAGGGAGTTGAGCTCTCCGACCCTGGCTGCGAGTTGCTCTTGCAGCGACTGTTTGAACTCCGGTGTCAGCTGCCGCTCCGTTTGCAGGACTTCGGCATTCGCCTTGGAGATGTCTTTGAGGAGCTGCTCGCGCGCGCTGTCGATCTCGGCGACCTTGAAGCCGAGCAGATCTTCCATCGAGGTGTAGCCCAGACGCGCCTCTTCTGGGACGTGGGTGTAGATGATCTTTCGCAGCTCGGTGTCGAAAGTGGCCGAGTCGCCATCACCAAGCTCGTTGCAAAGCGTTTCGAGGTAGCTCTGTGGCAGATACTTCACTCGCTCAACGCTTGTTTCCGAGGGGTCTTGGTCGAGTTGACGCTCTGACTCCGAGCCATCATGCCAGCCGAGGGCGCCGACAAAGTGCTGCGCGAGCTTGCTTCTCGGATTGCGAAAGCGCGTGTCTTTGAGGAACGAGAAGCTCTTGAAGTTCTTGGTGTCGCCAGCGAGCGCAGCGATGTCGGCCATGGCGCTCTTGCCGCTGCCCTTGTTGCCGATGATGGCGACCAGATCATGGCTCAGCGGCAGGTCCACGTTGAACCAAGGGTCGGCCAGCGTAGAGCCGGCCCTGCGGTTGATGCGAATTTTCGAGGCGTACTTGGTGCGATTGGCCTCTACCAGTAGGCGCTTGGGTGGCGTGTCGCCGATGAACACGCGGTCCTCAAACTCGGTGATGGCTTGGACGAGGCCGTCGAAGGTCGGGTCGGCCTTGATCCATGTAAAACAGTTGCCGATGCGGTCCTTGTCCACAGACGCCCTAGGCGCGTGCGCGTCGGAGCAATCGAGCAAGGTGGCCTTGACGTTGGATTCCGAAAGCTTCTTGCGCGCGGCGTGGTACTCCGCAGGATTGGCGGCCGCGGTAAACACCAAATCGGCTTGGTTGATGATGTTGCGCTTCTCGGCGATAGACTGGTCGTCCCACTTGAGGTTGGCCCACTCCGTCTTGCCGACGGCGATCAGGAATTTGCCAGCGAAGTAGGGTTTGTCCAGCGCGGCGATGACGGACTCCAAACTTACGCATAAGTTGTTGAAGCCCTCCCGCAAGTGTGGCGCGTAGTCGCCCTTTTTGTCGTCCGGCGCCGACTCGACAATCATCTTACCGAGCTC
>CALRVU010000360.1:0-4446 GCA_943371685.1 Bordetella parapertussis
AGGCAGTGACGCCGGATCCGCATTGGTGAACCACGGTGGCGGGTGAGTCGCACAGGGACTGGAAGGCCGTGCGCAGTTCATCGGCCGGCAAGAAGCAGCCATCGGCCTGCAGATTGGTCTTGAAAAACCGGTTGCTGGCGCCGGGGATGTGGCCGGCCTGGGTGTCCAGGGGCTCGACCTCACCACGGAAGCGTTCGCCGGCCCGTGCGTCCAGCACGGTGACCGCGCCCAGCGATCCGAGCAGCACGCTGGCCTGCACGGTGGGCATGGTCGTGCCGCTCAGCGGATAGGGCGCCGGGGTGGCGACCGGCATGGGCCCCGCACCGGTGGCGGTCGCGCCGCCGGCGCGCACCCAGGCCGCCTGACCACCGTCCAGCACGCGCACATCTGCGTGGCCGATCCAGCGCAGCATCCACCAGGTGCGGGCCGCGTAGGGGCTGCCTTGGTTGTCGTAGCAGACCACCAACTGGCCGGGTTGAATGCCCCACTGCGCCACGCGGGCCGCAAAGTCTTCCCGGGTGGGCAGCGGATGTCGGCCGCCATCGATCGGGCCGGCGGCGGTCTTTTGGCCGCTCAGGTCGCGGTCGAGATGGACATACCGTGCGCCGGGCAGGTGGGCGGTCGCGAAGGCGCGCTCGCCGGCCTGCGGGTCGGCCAGGTCGAAGCTGCAGTCGAGCAGCGCCGGCGGGGTGGATCCGGCCAGCAGCTTCTGGAGTTCCGGGGCTGAGATCAGGGCGGTGGGTGCGGACATGGCGGCCTTTCCGTGGGGCAGGCGGGCTGGGCAGCTTCAGGCGTCGCCAGGGCTGCTGGCATCGGGGGTGGCGCGGCTGCGCAGCAATGTGGCAGCCATGCCGGCGGAGACGATCAGCAGCATGCCGGCAATGGCCATCCAGGTGACTGGATCGTTGAACAGCAGCACGCCGTAGAAGAAGGACCAGGCAATGCCGGTGTACTGCAGGCTGGCGTTGGACAAGGTGCGGCCGATGGCGTAGGCGCGGGTCATCAGCATCTGCGCAGTGGTGGCCAGCAAGCCGGTGGCCAGCAGCAGGCCCAGACCCTCCAGCGTGTGGGCGTGCCAGCCACCGGCAAAGGCCAGGGTGGCGCCCACCAGGGCACCACCGAGCGAGAAATAGAACACCACCCGGTACTCGGGCTCGCCGGCGCGGCCAAGCGCCGTGACCTGCAGATACGCCAGTGCCGACAGCAGGCCCGAAACCAGGCCGCAGAGGGCGCCCACCAGCTGGTCTCGCTCCAGCGTGGGTTGCAGCACCAGCGCGACACCCGCAAAGCCGGTGAGCACGGCGGCCACCAAGCGGCCGTCGACCCGGTCTGAGCCCAGCAGCACCGCACCACCGATCAGGAACAGCGCCATCCAGACCGAGGACATGTAGTTGAGCGTGATGGCGGTGGCCACCGGCAGCTTGCCGATGGCATAGAACCACAGCACCAGCGCCGCCACACCGGACAGGCCGCGCCAGAAGTGCATGGCCGGCACGGCGGTACGCAGGCTGCCGCCGCGCCAACGTGCCAGCGCAAAGATGAACAGTGCACCGATCAGGCCGCGGTAGAACACGATCTCGCCGGTGTCATAGCGAGCCGATGCCAGCTTGACGCAGACCCCCATGCTGGCAAACAGGAAGGACGAGCCGAGCATCAACAGCGCGGCGTTGCGGGCGTTGTGGGCTCCGCCGGGATCCGGGTTCTGGTCCGACGGCATGTCAGTAGGCCAGACCCATCGCATCGCGCACTTCGCGCAAGGTCTGCCGGGCCACGGTGCGGGCCCGCTCGGTGCCCAGTTCCACCACCCATTGCAGCTGCTTGGGCTGGGCCAGCCAGGCCTCGGCACGTTCGCGCCAGGGTTGCTGCTCGCGCACGATGGCGTCGATCAGCGGCTGCTTGCAGTCCAGGCAGCCGATGCTGGCGCGCTGGCAGCCCTGCGCCAGGCTGCTGCGGGTGTCGGCGTCGGTGTAGATCTGGTGCAGGGGCCAGACCGGGCAGCGGCTGGGCTCGCCAGGGTCGCTGCGGCGCACGCGCTGCGGATCGGTGGGCATGCGCCGGACCTTGTCGGTGGTGGCCTCAGGCGTGTCGCGCATGGCGATGGTGTTGCCCAGGCTCTTGCTCATCTTGTCGCCATCCAGCCCGGGCAGCCGCGGTGTGTCGGTCAGCAAGGCTTCTGGTTCGGTCAATACGGTGCTGCCATGCCGGTGATTGAAGCGGCGTGCCACCTCGCGGGTGATCTCGACATGTGGCGCCTGATCCTCGCCCACCGGCACCAGATTGGCCTGGTAGATCAGGATGTCAGCCGCCTGAAGCAGGGGATAGCCCAGAAAGCCGTAGCTGGCATTTTCGGTGCCGGCGCGGCTCAGCCAATCCTTGTAGGCCGGCGTGCGCTCCAGCCACGACAGCGGCGTGTGCATGGCCAGCAAGGTGAACAGTTCGGCATGTTCGGGCAGCTTGCTCTGGATGAACAGGGTGGCTCGGTCCGGGTCGACGCCGGCCGCCAGCCAATCCACCACCATGTCGTAGACGCGGTTGGCCAGGGCTTCGGGTTCGGGCTGGCTGGTGGTCAGGGCATGCCAGTCGGCCACCAGAAAGAAGCAGTCGTGCTGGTCCTGCAGGCGGACCCAGTTCTTCAGGGCGCCGTGGTAGTGACCAAGGTGCAGGGCACCGGTGGGGCGCATGCCGGAGACGACGCGGGCTCGCATGAAGGGCTTTCTGGGAACGGCTGAACAGCCCTGAATTCTCGCAGAGGCTTACACTGCGGCGCCTCATGAAAAGAATTGTGATCCTGCTGTCGGGCCGCGGCAGCAACATGCAGTCCATCGTCGAGGCCTGCGCCGAGCAGGCTTGGTCGGCCCGGATCGTGGCCGTCATCGCCAACCGGCCCGATGCCGGCGGTCTGCAATGGGCGGCCGCGCGGGGCATTGCCACGGCGGTGGTTGACCACCGACTCAACCCGGATCGAGCGGCCTTTGACGCGGCCTTGGCCACGGCCATCGATGCCTTCGAACCCGACCTGGTGGTGCTGGCGGGCTTCATGCGCATCCTGGGGGCAGCGTTTGTCGAACATTACGCGGGTCGGATGCTCAACATCCATCCGTCGCTGCTGCCGGCGTTCACCGGTCTGCACACCCACCGCCGGGCCATCGCCCAGGGTTGCAAGCTGGCCGGGGCCACGGTGCATTTCGTGACCGCTGACCTGGACCATGGCCCGATCGTGGCGCAGGCCGCCGTGCCGGTGCTGCCGGATGACGACGAACAACGCTTGGCAGCGCGCGTGCTGCAGGCCGAGCATCAGCTCTATCCGCAGGCCGTGCGCTGGTTCGTCGAGGGCAAGCTGGCCTTGGTCAATGGCGTTGTGCGCCACACCGAAGGCGCGGCTCAGTGCCTTTTCGACGCCTGAGCTGAACTGACCGGCGATGACCGAACCTGGCTGCTGCCAGGGCGGCAGATCAGAGCAGCCCGGCAGCGATGTTGACGCTCAGTGCCAAGATGGCGGTGTTGAAGGCGAATGAAAGCACCGACTGCAGCAGCACCAGCTTGCGCATGTCGCGCCGGGTCACCGTCACGTCCGAGGTTTGCGCCGCCACGGCAATGGTGAAGGCGAAGTAGAGGAAGTCGCTGTAGCTGGGCTCGAAGTCATCGGCTTCGCCCGGAAACTGCAATCCGCCGGCTTGCTGGCGGTGGCTGTGGAAGTGGCTGGCATAGCTCAAGGTGAAACTCACCGGCAGCAGCAGCCAGGCGCCCAGCACTGTGGCGCACGCCAACAGCACATGCGGCCAGGCTCTGCCGGCAGCGCCCGCCTTGGCCCAGCCCAGTTCCAGTCCGATGGCCACCAGGCTGGCCACTGCAGCGACCACCACCAGACCCAGCACCACCGGCGCCGACTCAGCCTGGGCCCTGGCAATCCGCTGGACCTGGCGGGGCTGCGCACGGCTCATCAGCTCGGCGATCGCGATCAGGTAGAACCAGGCGCCCACGTTCCAGCCCAGCAGCCAGCGTGTCACGCCATGCCAGGCGTCCGGCGCCAAACCGCCTGCTGCCATGCCGATCAGCAAAGCCAGGGCCAGCCGTGGGCGGGCGCGCAGATGCTTCAGCATGGCCTTCTGAGCACTCTGTCCGCATCCAGGGTGCGCTGGGCCACGCATCGTCCTGCTGAGGGCGGCCGCAAGCTGGGATAATCCATGGATGCATCCTAATGCCCTGCTGGACCTGACCACCGACCTGGTGCGTCAGGTATTGAGACTCGACATGCCGGCCGATACCGTCGTGTCCACCTTTTTCCGCCACAACCGCAACCTCGGCCCGCGCGAGCGCCATGCCCTGGCCGAGACGGCCTATGCCGTGCTGCGCAAGCGCCTGCTCTGGTCGCACCTGGCCGCCAGTGGCAGCGGGGCGATGGAGCGCCGGCTGGCCGCGCTGGCTTGGCAAGGTACCGACAGCTTC
>CALRVU010000361.1:0-4445 GCA_943371685.1 Bordetella parapertussis
GTTCAGATTGTCGTTGCATGAACTTCATGCGGTATCACTTGGCTCCTCGACCTGGGCTCGAACCAGGGACCTACGGATTAACAGTCCGGCGCTCTACCGACTGAGCTATCGAGGAAGTGAAGCCTCAGATTATAGGCAGATTTTCGGCAATCTCACAAGAAGGCCTGCAAAGAGATGCGAAAAGTTCGCGGCGCCATGGGATAGAGGTACACATGGCCGTATTGATAGGGGCTTTCCTGCCAGGCTCGGCGGTCGAACAGGTTGTCCACGCCCACGCGCCAAGTCACCTCGCGGCCTGCGACCTCGCGGGTCAGGCGTGCGCCCAGGCCCACGGTGGTCCAGCTGGGAACCTGCAGGCTGTTGTCGGGCAGCGCCATGCGCCGGCCTTCGCGGCTGAGGTTGGCTTGCAGGGTCAGGCCCGGCACTTCCAGCCATTGGTAGAGCGCTTGCAGGCGCAGGCTCTGCTCCGCCACGTTGGTGGGAACCAGGCCGTTGTCGGCCGTGTTGGCAGCGCCTTCGCGGCGGGCCTTCAGTCCCATGGCGCTGCCGCGCAGGCTCCAGCGGTTCCAGCGCGCATCGGCCGTGGCTTCCAGGCCCAGGTGATGGGCCGTCCCGTCGATCTGGCGCACGCAGCTTCCGTCGACGTCGCAGGCGCCGGCATCCACTGCCAGCGGACGCTGGATGTCAAAGGCCGTCAGCGACCAGCCGAGCAGAGGGCTGTCCTGCTTGATCCCCAACTCGGTCTGATGGCTCTTCAGGGTGGGCAGCGCCTGGCCGGCGTTGGTGTAGCGCTTGCGATTGGGCGCCACATCGCTCTCCATGCCCTGGCCCCAGCTGGCATAGGCCATCAGACTGGGGTCCCACTGGTAGGTGGCGGCCAGCCAGGGCGTGGTGAATGACTGCTCGTAGGCAGTCGCACGGGATCCATCGGTGCGCACGCTGTCGCGCGACAGGCGGGTGTGGCGCAGGCCCAGCCACAGCTTGGCCTCGGCGCTCAGGCTGATGACATCGCGCAGGTGCAGTTCGGTGCTGTGCTCGTCGCGGTTGGTGTTTTCATCGGTCAGGTCCGGCGCTGCCGGGACCTCCAGGGAGCCGTCGATGTGGCCGACACCCGCGTAGTTGTAGGCTTGGCGCCCCAGGCGGGACTGGTAGCGGCTCCAGCTCAGGCCGGTGGACAGCTCGTGGCGCAGGCCGGCGGTGCTGGCGCGGCCGCTGAAAGTCAGGGCCAGGGCATCGCTGTCACGGTGTTCGCCTTCGCTGCGGAAGTCGTACAGGTCCATGGTGCCGTCGCTGCAATAGCGGTCATAGTTGTTCTCGCTGCTGCAGCCGAAGGGAAAGGCGATGCGATCATCATTCTTCAGTCGCTGCACCATGCCCTGCGCCTGCAGGCGCCAGTCGGCGCCCAGCGCTTCGCTCCAGCGCACGCTGGCCGTGCTGCCGTCAAACACCACGGGCAGGGACCAGGGCTGGTTGTTCAGATTGGTGCGCGGATTGATGCGGCTGGCGGATGGCAGCACCGAGCCCAGCAAGCTGAAGCCCGGCACGCTGGGCTGGGCCTGGTGACTGATTTCCACCTCGGCTTCCAGTGCGCGGCCGGCGGTCGGCCGCCATTCGCCAGACAGGGCCAGCAGATGGCGGTGACCCTGGGTGTCGCGGATTGCGCCATCGAGCTCCTCCACCGAGGCGTTCACACGGACGGCGAGTTCATCGCCCAGGCGGCGGTCGGCATCCACCGCCAGCTTCAGGTTGCCGGCCTCTGAGGCGCCCAGCAGCGCACTGGTCTGGTCGGTGAAGCGCGGTCGCTTGATCACCAGGTTGACCAGTCCGCCCGGCGCACTGGTGCCAGCCTGGGCGCCACTGGTGCCCTTCAGCACTTCGACGCGCTCCTTGTTGTCCAGCAGCAAGGCGGTTTCACCGCTGATCGGCAGGCCGTCGCGGCGGAAGTTGAACCGGTTGTCCAGCGCATAGCCGCGCACTCGCACCGAGGCCCAATAGCCCGGCGAGTTGTAGGCGTCGCTGATGCTGGCATCCAGCTTGGTGATTTCGCCCAGGTTGTCGGTGCCCGCATCCAGCAGCTGGCTGGTCGACAGGCTGGACGCCTGAAACGGGCTGCGGCTCAACGGTGCTTCGCCAAAGCCCGCGACGCTGGGTGCGGTGGCATTGAGCCGGCCGGTGATGGTGATCGAACCAGCGGTCTGAGCTGCGGCGCCTTGTGCGGCGAGGCCGGCACACAGCAGCAGTACGGCATGGGTGGTGGGACGTGCCTTGGCATGAAGGCGCTGCGCGGCGGCGGCGGACGGGAGGGAACGAGCGATGACAGCCATCGGTGACTTTCCAGGTCGATGGCGCAGAGGCATGGTCAGAAAACAGCGGCCACGAACGGGCCTGCTCAGACATTGCTTCCCTGCGCGAGGATTACCTCAATCAGGTTCAAAGGGACTTTCTCAGTCGGCCTGCTGGGCAGCAGGTCAACACCCCTAGCGGATTTGCTGCGGGCCTGTCGGCGCCGCAACAACGTGAATTATGACGGGAAAACAAAAAAAGCCCGCCAATGGCGGGCGTTGCGAGCGGTTTTGAGCGAGCTACTGTTGCGCTCGTGTCGCAGGCTTCAGCGGATCAGCTCGTCGAGCTTGCCGGTGCGATCTTTCCACTGGTCGGCGTCTGGCAGCGCGGCCTTGCGCTTGGTGATGCTGGGCCAGTGCTTGGCCAGATCGGCATTGAGCTTGATGAAGTGCTGCTGGTCGCCGGGCACGTCTTCTTCCGGGAGGATGGCATTGACCGGGCACTCCGGGATGCAGACCGCGCAGTCGATGCACTCATCCGGATCAATGGTCAGGAAGTTCGGGCCTTCGCGGAAGCAGTCGACGGGGCAGACGTCGACGCAGTCGGTGTACTTGCAGCGGATGCAGGCTTCGGTGACGACGTGGGTCATGGGGCGAGAAGAAGTGAAGTGAAAGAGCAGCGCCCCGACTTTGGGCCGCCAAGGCTGGCAGGTTCCAAACTGCATGGCTGCAAGTTCGGCGCCCAACCGGCGAAACTTGAATTTTACGGTGCGATCACCGGATTGGCTTGATGGCCCTCAATCGGGCAGGTCTGTGCGGCAGAGGCCGAGCTGCTTGACGGGGTCGAGGCGCTGTGAACTGGCGCGGAACCCACACCCACGGTGACCACCGCCGGCCGGCCGGCATGCATCACGCACGCAGCGGCCAAGCTGTGCACCTGATGGTCGCTGCAGAGCTGGTCGGGCCAGCCCGCGCGCGACACCACGCAGACGGGTGCATCGGCCGGCCAGCCGGCTTCGAGCAACTGGCGCGACAGGCCGGCCAGTTGCCGGCCGGCCATGTAGAACACCTCGGTGTCGGCGCGCTGGCTGGCACGCAGTTCGTGCTCGGCCGTCATGGCCGTGCTGAAGGCCAGGCTGCGGCCCTGGCCCCGACGGGTCAACGGGCGGGCGGTGGCGGCAGCGGCGGCCAGCGCGGCGGTCACGCCGGGCACCACCTCGCATTCGATGCCGGCCTCGGCCAGGGCCTGAAGTTCTTCTTCAAGCCGACCGAAAATGCTCGGGTCGCCGCCCTTGAGGCGCACCACCACGGCGTGCTGGCGCGCATGCTGCACCAGCAGGGCATTGATACGGGTCTGGGCGGTGGCGCGGGCAAAGCCTCGTTTGCCCACGTCGACCCAGATGGCCTGCGGCGCCAGTTCGCGCAGGGCCGGGTCGGTGAGGGCGTCGAACAACACCACATCGGCCTGGGCCAGGGCGCGCGCGCCGCGCAGGGTGATCAGGTCGGCCGCGCCGGGGCCGGCGCCGACGAACAGCACCCGACCCGGCAGCCGTGCGGCATCAGCAGCGTTCATCAGGCGGCCACGGCCTCGTCGTCCGGCGTGCTCTGGCGCACGTGCAGGCCGCATTCCTTGGCCTTTTCGTCTTCCCACCACCAGCGGCCGGCGCGGAACTCTTCGCCCACGGCAATCGCGCGGGTGCAGGGTGCGCAGCCGATGCTGGGCATGAACTGGTCGTGCAGCGGGTTGTACGGCACTTGATGGGTGTCGATGTAGTGCCAGATGTCGGCCCAGGTCCAGTCCACCAGGGGATTGAACTTGACCCGGCCGTTCGGCTCGACTTCGCTGCTGGGCATCTCGCCCCGGTTGGCCGACTGCTCACGGCGCAGGCCG
Organism: Bordetella parapertussis; assembly: GCA_943371685.1. Classification (GTDB taxonomy): domain Bacteria; phylum Pseudomonadota; class Gammaproteobacteria; order Burkholderiales; family Burkholderiaceae_C; genus Ideonella; species Ideonella parapertussis_A. Next base: position 4,174 of record CALRVU010000361.1, read on the forward strand.
GTGACCCAGGCCGTGCGGTTCTGCAACATGCGGCCCAGCGGCTCGAGCTTGCGCACCTGGCAGCAGCCCTTGCGCAGCTCGATGCTCTCGTACATGGCCCGCTCGCCATGGTGGCGCACGAAATGCACCACCGCTTCTTCGCGTGGGGCATAGACCTCGACGGGCAGGCCGTAGCGCTGTTCGATCTTCGGGATCAGGGCCACCGTCTCGGCGTGCAGCGCGCCGGTCTGCAGCGTGCCGATGGCGATCGGCAGGGCATGGCGGGCGATCAG
>CALRVU010000362.1:0-4445 GCA_943371685.1 Bordetella parapertussis
CCGGTCGTAGGGCGCCCGGTCTGCAGGGACGGGACGTCTGAGCAGCACGGCCGTCGGCCGCAGCGCGTCACCGGCATTGAAGCGGCACATGTCCAGCACCAGCGACAGGTAGATGTCGGCGGCCACGGCCTCGCCAGCGGGATTGCCGCGCTTGCGCCGGAACACCAGTCGCGTGCCGGCGGGCTCATCGACCAGGGTCAGAAAGCTGCGTTCGGCGACGATGCGCCAGTACTGGGCCAGTCGGCGCAGACCACTGTGCAGGGTGGAGCTGGCCAGCCAAGCGTGGCCCAGCACGCCCAGATTGGACGGATGCCAGCAGCGCGCCGCCCGCAGTCCGAAGGCCGGATCCTCGGCCTCGATGCCGGCATGGCGGATCATCCGCTCCAGATGATCGACCGGAATGCGCGCATGCGGATCGGCGGCCAGCGCGGGATCCACCTGCGCGCTGGCATAGAGGGCAGCAATGTCGCAGCCATAGAACTGCAACAGCCGCACCACCACCTGGGTCACGCTGGCCAGCGAGGTGTCCCGCGGGCTTTGCTGCTCCCAGGCCGAGGTGGCGGGCTTCAGCATCGAAACCCCGTCGACTCAGACTTCGTCGTTGTTGACGGCCTTCCAGGCCACGGCGCCGAGCACGGCGCCCGCAATCGGTGCCACCCAGAACAGCCACAGCTGCTCCACGGCCCAGCCACCCACGAACACCGCGACACCGGTGCTGCGCGCCGGATTGACCGAGGTGTTGGTGACCGGAATGCTGATCAGGTGGATCAGGGTCAGCGCCAGGCCGATGGCGATCGGGGCGAAGCCGGCCGGAGCCTTCTTGCCGGTGGCACCCAGGATGATGAAGAGGAAGAAGGCGGTCATGACCACCTCGGTCAGCAGCGCGGCCTGCAGCGAGTAGCCGCCCGGCGAGTGCGCGCCGTAGCCGTTCGAGGCCATGCCCTTGCTCACGTCAAAGCCGGGCGCGCCGCTGGCGATGGTGTAGAGCACTGCACCGGCCAGGATGGCACCCAGCACCTGGGCCACGATGTAGGGCAGCAGCTTGCTGGCCTCGAACCGGCCACCAGCCCACAGGCCGACCGACACGGCCGGGTTGAGGTGGCAACCCGAGATCGGGCCGATGGTGTAGGCCATCGTCAGCACCGTCAGGCCGAAGGCCAGCGAGACGCCGTGCAGGCCGATGCCCACCCCCGGAAACGCCGCAGCCAGCACGGCACTGCCGCAACCGCCCAGCACGAGCCAGAACGTCCCCAGAAACTCTGCACCATAAGCTTTCATCAATCACTCCTCTGGATTTGGGGCGGTCGGCCGTTCGGCCTCCGCCCGGGTTATGCAAGTTTGCCGAACGATTGTGTCGTTCTTGTCCGGGCGCAAGCAAGCCCCACGCTCAAACCGCGCCCGGGTTGACTGCGGGAGGCGTCAGCTGGACCTGCAGCGGTCCTTTCAGGTCCAGGTGCACATCGCGCTGCGGGAACGCAATCTCGATGCCGGCAGCGGCCAAGGCATCGGAGATGGCGAAGCGCAGATCGCTGTCCACCGTCGGGCCGTTGCGCGGGCCGCCCAGCCGGATCCAGTACTGCAGCTTGAGCTGGAGAGCGTCGTTGCCGAAGTCCGCAAACAAGACTTCTGGCGCTGGTTCGTCGAGTGCCGCGGGCTCCTGCCTGGCGCATTCCAGCACCCGCCGAGCCGCCTCGCGGATGTCGGCCCCATAGGCCACACCCACGCTCAGCTCACGGCGGATCTGGGTGCCGCCGCCGCTCCAGTTGCTGACCTGGTTCTCCAGCAGGTTGGAGTTGGGCACGATGGTCTCGATGCCATCGAAGCCGCGCAGCGTGGTGGCGCGGAAGTCGACCTCGACGACGGTGCCTGACACGTCGCCGATGGTCACGATGTCGCCCACGTGGACCTTGCGCTCGAACAGCACGATCACGCCGCTGATCAGGTTCTTGATGACGTTCTGGGCGCCGAAGCCGATGCCGATGGCCAGCGCGCCACCCAGGAAAGCGAAGGCCGTGAGGGGGATGCGGGCCATCTTCAGCACCAGCAGCACCACCACCAGCATCAGCAGCGACTTGACCCAGCGCCGGGTCAGTCGGGCCATCTGGGGCGTCAGGTGCAGGTGCCGGGTCGTCTGCGCCACAATCAGCCGGGACAGCCAGCCGGCGGCCCAGTAGCCCAGGCCCATCATCAGCAGCACGCCCACGCTCTTGCCCACGGTCACGCCGTAGTCCACGGTGACATCCCGACCGTCGATCTGGGTTGTTTCCGTCAGGCTGAACACCTCGTAGTGCCAGACCTGACCCGCGCCATCGACCGTCGTCTTCCAGGCCTTGGCCAGCCATTCCTGCCAGGTGTCGGGTCGGTCCAGCAGGCCCAGGTCCTCGCGGCTGCGTCGCAGCAAGGTGGCCATGTCCTGCAGCTTGGCCTTCAGGCGTTCATTGATCGCGGTCTGGCGCTGAAGTGCTGCGAGCACCTTCTGTTCGGCAGCCAGGTTCGGTGCGTCGGGCGCCAGGGCCTGCACCAGCGCGGTCTGCTCGACCAGTTCGGCGCGCAGTTGCTCGATGCGCTGCTCGGTAGCGCGGCGCTGCGTGTCGATCTGCGTCAGCCCGCGCTCCAGCGCCGGGGCCACTTCATCGATGGCCACAGCGCTGCCCTGCTGGCGCTGTTCCAGCAGGTTCTGGCGTGATTTCCACAGCGTCGCATGGCTGCGTGCCAGACGCTCCAGTTCGCGCAGGCCCGCCAAGCTGCGGTGCAGGCTCTGCAGTTCCCGGGTCGAGGTCGGATTGCTGACTGTGTTGGCCGCCTCCTGTCTGGCCAGCAGGGCCGTCAGCTGGGTCCGCTCGGTGGCCAGCTGGGCCTGCTCGGCTTCAAAGCCCTGGTTCAGGGTGGCCAGGACCTCGGGTTCCAGCACCACCTGACCGCGCACACGGTCCAGCTCGCTGCGCAGGGCGGTGATCGGCTCAGCCAGGGCATTGAACAGCCGCAGTGCCCGCGCCCGGTTTGTGTCGGCTTGGAGCAACTCCAGTTCGGCCACTTCGGCCTCGAGGCTGGCCAGTTCGGCATGGGCCTGGCTCTCGTTGTCGGCCGGTCCGCCCGCGGCTGCCTGGTCGCGACGCAGGCGCTGCTCGGCATCGGCCCGGTTGCGGGCTTCGACGGCGGCTTCGACCTCGCCCTCCAGGCCGCGCAGGGTGATGCGCAGGGCCTCGCGCCGGCTCTGCATGCGGTCCAGCCGGTCCCGCTGGGCATCGACCTCCAGCAGCTTGTAGGGGCCGTTGCCTTCAAACCGCGGCGCCGAGGCGGCTGGCGAGGGCGCTGACGCCCGTTCGGCCTCCGCCGTCTGCGCGGCATCCAGCCTGGAGGCGAGCAGCGAAAGCCGCCGGGCGGAGGCCATCTGCCGCTCCAGTTGCCAAGGGCGACTGCCTTCGGCCTCGGCGAGCAACTGCCGATGGGCTTCGCGGGCGGCCTGCAGTCGTGTCTCGAGCTGCGCCGGCGTGGGTGCTGAGGCCGCCGACGCTGGCGCGGCGGACGGCTGCGAGGACCAGGGCAGCAGTCCGGCGGGCAGTTCGACGCCGTGGACCAGACCTGCCCCCAGCACCCAGGCCAGCACCCAGGCCAGCAGCAGCCCGCTGCGCAGAACCGAGCGCTTCAACCATCCGCTTCCCTTGATCGACATGCGATTCCACTCCGATGGACATTCGTTCGCATCCTCGCACAGCCCGGGCCGTCGGCCGCTGGCTACCGGCCGCCGACTCAAGCTGGGCCGCTTTTGGTCGATAGCGCTGGGGTGAGGCGTCCGGATGGCCGGGAGCCCCGTATTCGCCCGGAGTTCATCCATGCCTGAATCGAGATCCTCATTGCCCGTGCGTCGCCAGGGTCTGGGCCGCCTGGCGCTGGCAGCCGTCACCGCGCTGCTGCTGGGCGGCGGGGAGGCTGTGCAAGCCCAGTCTGCCGACGAAACGGTCTACCGCTTCTCGCCGGTCAACCAGTACGGCATCAACCTGACCGCAGCCTACTGGAACCCGATCATTGCCTATGTGACCGAGAAGAGCGGCGCCAAGCTGCAGCTCAAGATCGGCCGCACATCGGCTGACACCACGGCCTATGTGCTGGCCCAGGAGGTGGAGTTCATCTTCAGCAACCACCTCTTCAGCCCTGAGCGCGAGGCACTGGGCTGGAAGGTCTTCGGCCGGCGGCTGACTCCGCCGGTCAACGGCCAGCTGATCGTGCCCGACGATTCGCCCATCACCGACATCAGCCAGCTGGCGGGCAAGGAGGTGGCGTTTCCCGGCCCCGAGGCGTTGGTGTCCTACAAGTTCCCGGCGGCCCACCTGATGTCCAAGCAGATTGAGTTCAAGACCGTGTTCGGCGGCAACATGGACGGCGCGCTGGCCCAGATGTTCAGCGGCAAGGTGGCGGCGGTGGGTGCCAACTCGCAGCTGGCCGAG
>CALRVU010000363.1:0-4445 GCA_943371685.1 Bordetella parapertussis
AGACCGGCTGCACCGTGCTGTTGGCCTGGGCCGAGCGCTTGCCGGGCGGGCGGGGGTTTCGGATGTGTTTTGCGCCCCTGCCTGAGCCTTTGCCCGCCACCAGCGCAGGCGAAGAGGCCGCCGCGCTCAGCGTCAACCGTGCCATGGAGTGGGTCATCGCAGGCTGCCCGGCCCAGTACCTTTGGGGCTATAACCGCTACAAGGGCCCACGCGATGAGGAAGCCCTGAGGCAACGCGAGAGCAAAGGGCGAACGGACTGATGGCCAAGCGAAAACGACCGGCCTGGCAACAGGCACTGGGCCGCCGGGCGGGCAACCTGGGTGCCCATCTGGTCATCGGCCTGATGTGGCTGCTGCACTGGTTGCCGCTGCCAGCATTGGCTGTGCTGGGCCGTGGCCTGGCCTGGCTGCTGTGGCGGCTGGCCCGCTCGCGCCGGCGTGTGGCCATGACCAATCTGCGGCTTTGCTTCCCCACGCTGACCGAGTCCGAACGCGAGGCCATCGGCCGAGAGCACTTCGTGTACTTGTGCACCAGTCTGTTCGATCGCGGCGTGCTCTGGTTTGCTTCCGATGCACGGCTCAAGCGCCTGGTGCGGGTGGAGGGCGATGTGCGCCGCGCCGAGCGGTCTGGCGAGCCGGTGATGTGGCTGCTGCCTCACTTCGTCGGCCTGGAGTTCACCGCGCCCGCGCTGATGCTCAACCAGGGTCGCGCCGGGGTCGATGTGTTCCAGCGCCAGAGCAATGAGGTGTTTGACGCGGGCCTGCTCAAGGCGCGGGGTCGTTTTGGGCGCTCGACCCTGGTGGACCGGGCCGCCGGCATCCGGCCGGTGATCCGCGCCATCCAGGCCGGCGCCGGTTTCGTCAATGCGCCGGACATGGACTTCGGTCGCAAGGACTCGGCCTTTCTGCCGTTCTTCGGCGTGCCGGCCAGCACCCTGCTGGCCCCGGCGCGCATGGCCCTGTCGATGAAGATGCTGGTCCAGCCCATCGTGCTGACCATGCTGCCGCGCGGCCGCGGCTATGTGGCCGAGTTCTGTGAACCGCCCCCGGGGTTTGACGACCCCGATCCGGCCCGCGCCATGGCGGACTTCAATGCCTGGCTGGAGCAGCGCATCCGCGCCAACCCCTCGCAATACCTGTGGGTGCATCGCCGTTTCAAGACCCGGCCTGCCGGTGAGCCCAAGTTCTACTGAGCGCCCTGATAATCCGCTCATGCGAGTGCGATTCACCAAGATGCACGGCGCGGGCAACGACTTTGTCGTGCTTGACGCCACCCGCGCCCCTTTGGCGCTGAGCACGGCGCAAATGCGCCTGCTGGGCGACCGGCGCTTTGGCGTCGGCGCTGACCAGATCCTGGTGGTCGAGCCCGCCACCCAGCCCGGCGTTGACTTCCGCTACCGCATCTTCAATGGTGCGACCGGCGCAGAGGTCGAGCAGTGCGGCAATGGCTCGCGCTGCTTTGTGCGCTATGTGCGCGACCACGGTCTGAGCGAGCGCGACACCCTGCGGGTCGAGACCATGAACAACCTGCTGGAGCTGCGCCTGCAGCCCGACGGCCGGGTGACAGTGGACATGAACCAGCCCGTGTTCGAGCCCGCCCGCCTGCCGTTTGACACTGCCGGCCTGACGCCGCAGATCCTGAACGGCTTTGAGCTGTGGCCGCTGGCACTGGCCGATGGCGTGATGGTCGACGTCGCCCTGGTGTCGATGGGCAATCCGCATGCCGTGCAGCGGGTGCAGGATGTGGCGCATGCGCCGGTGGCGCTGATCGGCCCTCAGGTCGAGTCGCACCCGCGCTTTGCGCGCATGGTCAATGCGGGCTTCATGCAGGTCATCAGCCGCAGCCAGATCGCCCTGCGCGTGTTCGAGCGCGATGCCGGTGAGACCCTGGCCTGCGGAACGGGCGCCTGTGCGGCCGTGGTCGCGGGCATCCGGCTGGGCTGGCTGGATGCCAGGGTGGACGTGCAGACCCATGGCGGCCTGCTCAGCATCGAATGGGCCGGCCCGGGCCATCCGGTCTTGATGACCGGCCCGGCCGTCACTGTGTTTGAAGGAGAAATCGAGCTGTGAGCGAACCTGTGCAAGGCATCACCGAAGACGACATCGCCAACTACCTGGCCAACACGCCCGGCTTCTTTGAGCGCCATGCCGAGCTGCTGGCCTCGGTCCAGCTGACCAGTCCGCATGGGCAGCGCGCGGTGTCGCTGCAAGAGCGGCAGATGGAAATGCTGCGCGAGCGCATCAAAGGCCTGGAGCGCAAGATCATCGAGATGATCCGCGCCGGCCAGGAGAACACCACCATCGCCGCGCGCATGCACCGCTGGATCCGCGCCGTAATGCTGGCGCGCCAGGCCATGGTGCTGGGCCAGGTGCTGATCGAGGAGCTCAAGCACGAGTTCATGATCCCGCAGGCCGCCCTGCGCGTCTGGGGGGTGTCCGCCGCCCATGCTCATCTGCCCTGGGCCCAGCCGGTCAGTGCCGATGTGAAGACCTTTGCGGCCAGCCTGGCCCAGCCCTATTGCGGCCTCAATGCCCAGTTCGAGGCGGCGACCTGGCTGGGCGATGCCGCCCCCGCTCAGTCCGTCGCCCTGGTGCCTTTGCGCCTGGGCAAGTCGGCCGGTGAATGCTTCGGCCTGCTGGTGCTGGGCTCGCCCGACGCGCTGCGCTACCAGAGCGACATGGGCACCGAGTTCCTCGAGCAGGTGGGCGACATTGCCAGCGCTGCCCTGAGCCGACTGCTGGTCAACGATTGAAGGGCCCCGCGTGACGAGCGCCGTACCAGGCCCGGTCGGCGCTGACTTGCCCGAGCCCCTGCCGCGCTACCTCACGCACCTGCGGGTCAGCCGCCGCCTGGCCGACCGCACGCTGCTGCTCTACACAGACGCCCTGCGCCGGCTGGCCGCTGCGGCTGCCGAGCAAGGTTTGGCTTTGGACCGCGTGCTGCCGCACCACTTGCGCCGCCTCAGCGGCAAGTTGCATGGGCAAGGCCTGGCGCCGCGCACGCTGGCCCTGCAGTTGTCGGCCTGGCGCGGCTTCTATCGCTGGTGGGGCCGCGAGGGCGGCGTCGCCCTCAATCCGGTGGACGGCCTGCGCCCACCCAAGGCGGCCAAGCCGCTGCCCAAAGCCCTGCCGGTGGACCAGGCGGTGGCCTTGGCTGCCCATCAGCCTGACGACGGCAACCCCGCCCTGCTGGCGCGCGACCATGCCATCACCGAGTTGCTTTACGGCAGTGGCCTCCGGGTGGGCGAGTTGGTCAGCCTCGATGCATTGCCCAGCGGCTCGGCTGCCGGCTGGATCGATGCCGACGACGCCACCGTGCATGTGCTGGGCAAGGGCCGCAAACGCCGCACCGTGCCGGTCGGCTCGCATGCGCTCAAGGCGCTGGCGGCCTGGCTGCCGCACCGGGCTGACATGGCCGCAGCTGACGAGCCGGCGCTGTTCGTCAGCAACCGGGGCACCCGCCTGTCAGACGCCCAGGTTCGCAGCCGCCTGGGGGCGCTGGCGCTGTCGGCCGGCTTGCCCACGTCGGTGCACCCGCACATGTTGCGGCACAGCTTTGCGTCACACCTGCTGCAGTCCAGTGGCGACCTGCGGGCCGTGCAAGAGCTGCTCGGCCACGCCAGCATCAGCACCACCCAGATCTACACCCAGCTGGACTTCCAGCACCTGGCCGAGGTGTACGACGCGGCCCATCCGCGGGCCCGCAAGAAAGCCGGCTGATGCGGCAGTGGCGTGATCAGCCCGCCTTGCGTCCGTGCATCAGAGAGATCTTGCTGCCGCCCTCCTGGACCTTGATGTCGATCATGATGCTGGACTCGGGCTTGGCGGTGGAGATGCTCAGCAGGCTGCCATCGGCTTCGCTCTGGTCGATCACCGTGGCGTTCGCCATGCGGGCCTTGAGTTGCTCGCGGTACCAGGCAGCCACCTTCTTGGCGTCGTCCGTGCTGTCCAGCTCCAGCTGCAGCAGGGTCTGGCCTTGGGACATGATCCGGTTGGCGCCGTTTTCTGAAGGTTTGGCGCCGGGGTAGAAGGGCAGGTCGATCTCCTTCTCGGTGATCTGGGCCGAACCCATTTCCATCTTGTAGGCCTGCCCCTTTTCGTCTTTGCCCTCGACGGACACGCCGCCCTCACCGAGCTTGACCGACGCCTCGCCACCGTCCTTGGTGATCGTGCTTTCCAGCATCTTCTCGGCGGCCTTCTCGGTGGCCATGTCGGCCACCTTGCCACAGCCGGCCAGGGCCAGCAGCAATGGCAAGGCCAGGGCGGCGCCATGCCTGATGCGGAGGGTTGAAGAGTGCGGTGCGCGGTGTGCGGACATGGTTCAGAGGGCTTTGCAACAACAGGCTCGAGCGGGGTGCTCGGGCAACGGGCCGCATGTTGCCAAGCCGGCCTGGCGCTGCCCATCCCCCAAATGGCGGCCGGCGCGCAGCGGTGTCGCGCGCATCG
>CALRVU010000364.1:0-4443 GCA_943371685.1 Bordetella parapertussis
GAGCCGGCCTCGATCGGCCGATCGGTCATGATCGATCTGCGCAGCGACACCGTCACCCGGCCGACCGCTGCGATGCGCGCAGCCATGGCGGCGGCCGAGGTGGGTGATGATGTGTTTGGCGACGACCCGACGGTGCTGCGCCTGCAGCAGCATTTGGCGGCCATGCTGGGCAAGGAGGCGGCGCTCTACCTGCCCAGCGGCACGCAGAGCAATCTGTGCGCCTTGATGGCCCACTGCCAGCGCGGCGACGAGTACCTCGTGGGTCAGCTGGCCCACACCTACCGCTACGAAGGTGGCGGGGCCGCGGTGCTGGGCAGCATCCAGCCACAGCCGCTGGCCCAGGCGGCTGACGGCACCATGGCGCTGGCCGACATCGCCGCCGCCATCAAGCCTGACGACCCGCACTTTGCGCGGACCCGTCTGCTGGCGCTGGAGAACACCTGGAACGGCCATGTGCTGCCGCAGGCCTATGTGCTGGCTGCCACGGCCCTCGCGCGGCAGCACGGCCTGGCCACCCATCTGGACGGAGCGCGCTTGTTCAATGCGGCCGTCGTGCATGCGGGCGAGCGGGGCGATGTGCGCGCCGCGGCGCGCGAGCTGGTCGAACCCTTTGACAGCGTGTCGATCTGCCTGAGCAAGGGCATGGGCGCGCCGGTGGGTTCGGTGCTGGTGGGCTCGACGGCGCTGATCGGCCGAGCGCACCGCCTGCGCAAGATGCTGGGTGGCGGGATGCGCCAGGTGGGCGGCTTGGCCGCAGCTGGGCTGCATGCGCTGGATCACCACCTTGAGCGGTTGGCCACAGACCACCAGTTGGCCCAGCGCCTGGCAAGCGGCCTGGCCGGCATCGACGGCCTGAGTGTGCGGTCGGCGCAGACCAACATCGTGTTCGTCGACGTGGCGGATGGCCGGGGTCCGGCCCTGCTGGCGCATCTGGCCAGCCATGGCGTGCTGGCCACCGGCTTGATCGGCCTGCGTTTCGTGACCCACCTGGATGTGGACGCAGCGGCCATCGACCGCGCCATTGCGGCCATCCGTGGCTTTTTTGCGCAGCCGCCTGCTACCAACCCGGCGGCGCCGATCCCGGCTGTGGCCGGTGCGCCCTATTGAGCAATGACCCGCCGACCCAGGCCAGGGCGGACTTCATTTTCAGGAAACATCCGATGACCATCAGCAACACCGACGCCCTGACTCGACTGATCGAGCACCGCGAGATCTTCCATGATGAGATGCTGGCGCTGATGCGCCGCATCATGAGCGGCGAAATGACGCCGGTGATGATCGCCGCGCTGTCGATCGGCCTGCGCGTCAAGAAGGAATCCATCGGCGAGATTGCCGCGGCGGCCCAGGTGATGCGCGAGTTCGCCACCCCGGTGCCGGTGGCCGATCGCACCCATCTGGTCGACATCGTCGGCACCGGTGGTGACGGCTCGCACACTTTCAACATCTCCACTGCCTCCACCTTTGTGGCCGCGGCGGCCGGTGCCCGCGTGGCCAAACATGGCGGGCGCAGTGTGTCGTCCACCTCGGGCTCGGCCGATGTGATGGAGGCGCTGGGCGCCTGCATCAACCTCACACCCGAACAGGTGGCGCTGTGCCTGGAAGAGTGCGGCATCGCCTTCATGTTTGCGCCCAACCACCATGCCTCGATGAAGCATGCGGCGCCGGTGCGGCGTGAGCTGGGCGTGCGCACCATCTTCAACATCCTCGGGCCCTTGACCAATCCGGCTGGTGCGCCCAATCAGCTGATGGGCGTGTTTCACCCCGACCTGGTCGGCATCCAGGTGCGGGTGCTGCAGCGCCTGGGCTCCGAGCATGTGATGGTGGTCTACGGCATGAATGGCATGGACGAAGTCTCGCTTTCGGGCGAAACCATGGTGGGGGAGCTGAAGAACGGCGAGGTGCGCGAGTACACCGTCCACCCCAGCGACTTCGGTCTGCCGGTCTACGACTCGCGCGTGCTGCGGGTGGCCAATCAGCAGGAGTCGGTGGGCTGCATCCAGCGTGCGCTCGCCAACGAAGACGGCCCCGTGCGCGACATCGTGCTGCTCAATGCCGGTGCGGCGCTGTATTGCGCTGGTGTGGCGGCGTCGGTGGATGAGGGGGTGCGCCGGGCGCGAGAGGCAGTGGCCTCGGGTGCGGCCATGGCCAAGCTCAGCCAGTTCGTGGCCGTCACGCAGCGCTTCCGCCCCGTGACCGGAGGGGCAGCATGAGCACGCCCGACATCCTGCGGCGCATCGTCGAGGTCAAGCACGAGGAGATGGCAGCCGCGCGTCAGCGGCGCTCGCTGGCCAGCTGGCGCGATGAGGCCGAAGCCCGGCGCGACACGCGGGGTTTTGAGGCGGCACTCCGCGCCAAGGTGGCGCAGGGCCAGGCGGCGGTGATTGCCGAAGTCAAGAAGGCCAGCCCGAGCAAGGGCGTGTTGCGGGAGCACTTTGTGCCGGCCGACATCGCCGCGAGCTATGAACGCCACGGCGCCGCCTGCCTGAGTGTGCTCACCGATGTGCAGTTCTTTCAAGGCTCGCCCGATTTCCTGATGGAGGCGCGGGCGGCCTGTGCCTTGCCGGTTCTGCGCAAGGATTTCATGGTCGACGAGTACCAGGTCTTCGAGGCCAGGGCCTGGGGCGCGGACTGCATTCTGTTGATTGCGGCCTGTCTGAGCGATGCCCAGATGGTCGACCTGGAAGCGGTGGCGCTGGCGCTGGGCATGGATGTGCTGGTCGAGGTGCACGACGGTGAAGAATTGCAGCGTGCCCTGAGGCTCAAGACCCCGTTGCTGGGCATCAACAACCGCGACCTGCGCAGCTTCGAGGTCACGCTGGAGACCACCCTGGGCTTGCTGCCGCAGGTTCCGGCTGACCGCTTGCTCGTCACCGAATCGGGCATCCTGGGACGCGACGATGTGCAGCGCATGCGGGCTGCGCAAGTGCACAGCTTCCTCGTCGGCGAGGCTTTCATGCGCGCACCTGACCCCGGTGCTGCGCTGGCCGCTCTGTTCGGCTGACCCCGGTGGGCGATCTGTTCGCCGCAGAGGCTGCTGCCGCCTGGGTGCCCCTTCCGGAGCAGGTGGCGACCTTGCCCCCGGACTGGCGTTCATTGGCGAAAGGCTGGCTGGTTTCGGAAGCCGGGCAGCAGGTGGCAAGCCTGCTGGCCCGCCGACACGCCCAGGGTGCGGAAATCTATCCGGGCGATCTGTTTCGGGCGCTCCGCTTGACGACGCTGGCGCAAGTCAGGGTCGTCATTCTCGGGCAGGACCCCTATCACGGCCCCGGCCAGGCGGACGGCCTGGCGTTCTCGGTGCCACGCGGTGCCAAGTTGCCGCCCAGCTTGCGCAACATCTTCCAGGAGCTGCATCGCGACCTGGGGGTGCCGCTGGCGAAACATGGCGCGCTCGATGAGTGGGCTGCCCAGGGCGTGCTGCTGCTGAACACGGCGCTGAGCGTGGAGCGGGGTCAGCCCGCCAGCCATTCGGGGCAAGGCTGGGAGTCGCTCACGGATGCCTTGATCACGGCTGTGGCCCTGCGGCCGGCACCCTGCGTGTTCATGTTGTGGGGGGCTCACGCCCAGTCCAAGGTGCCCTTGATCGAGTCGCTGGCCCCCGGGAGGCATCAGCTCCTGCGCGCCAACCATCCATCGCCCCTGTCTGCGCGGCGGCTACCGGTGCCTTTCATGGGCTGCGGGCACTTCTCGGCTGCGCTGCAGACCTGGCCCGAGCTGCAATGGCAACTGCCTTCGTGAGCGTGGCTTGATCGAAATCTTGCTGTGCCACTTCCAAGCCGACATTTGTTCGTGCTATAGTCTGTGGCTCTGCTAGGAGGGGTGGCCGAGTGGTTAAAGGCAGCAGACTGTAAATCTGCCCGCTTACGCGTACGCTGGTTCGAATCCAGCCTCCTCCACCAGCAGAACACAATTCGAAGAGCCGTTCCGAGCGGATCTGCAAACGACAACCCAGCCAGCTGGCAAGGTTGTCGAGATCGGCGGGAGTAGTTCAATGGTAGAACCTTAGCCTTCCAAGCTAATGACACGGGTTCGATTCCCGTTTCCCGCTCCATTGGTGTGGGTGCGGTTCGGGTTGTGGTGAGAGAGTGGTGTAGAGACCTGTCGGCACAGGTGTGAATGTTGGGCTTCTCGATTCGAGGCTTGGCATTCAGGCCTGTGCCGATGCCCATGTGGCTCAGTGGTAGAGCACTCCCTTGGTAAGGGAGAGGTCGCGCGTTCGATCCGCGCCATGGGCACCACCTGATTTTGTGGTTGTAGTGAACTCGAGCGCCGGATGGCGCCCGACTAGGAGCGCAAGATGGCAAAAGGCAAGTTTGAACGGACCAAGCCGCACGTGAACGTGGGCACGATTGGTCACGTGGACCATGGCAAGACGACGCTGACGGCGGCGATCACGACGATTCTGTCGGCCAAGTTCGGTGGCGAGGCCAAGGCCTACGACCAGAT
>CALRVU010000365.1:0-4432 GCA_943371685.1 Bordetella parapertussis
GAGCCACTACAAGGCACGCAAGGCCTGCAACGCCTGCAACTGCACGCCACCGACGACGCCGGCCGGCGCCTGATCAGCCCCTGGTTCAGCCTGGGGCCTGATGCCCAACCACTGACCCTGGACCTGACCACTGAACCGGAAGCCAGCCCACCCGCGGGCCGGCTGCTGAATCCGCGTGAGCTGGTGGCGCTGGGCGATGGCCTGGCCCAGCTCGTGCTGCGCACGCCCGAGGGCCAGCGCTACCGCCAGACCAGCCTGCGCCGCTTCAACCCCAGCCAGCCCAGCTTTGAGCTGACGGCCGATGGTGCCCTGCGCCGCCTGCGCGACAACACCGTCTGGCGCGCCAACCCGGACACCGGCTTCTGGCAAAGCGAGGACGGCCAGCGCCTGCAGCCGGGCTTCCGCAGCACGGTGGGCTGGGACAACTACCGGCGCATCTTCACCGAGGAGCGCTTTCTCAAGCCCTTCCTGCGGGTGCTGGGCTGGACGGTGAGCTTTGCCAGCCTCAACACCTTGCTGACCTTCGCGCTGGGACTGTTCTTTGCCGTGGCGCTCAACTGGGACGCGCTGCGCGGCCGCAGCGTCTACCGGCTGATGCTGTTCCTGCCCTATGCCGTGCCGGCCTTCATCTCCATCCCGGTGTTCCGCGGCCTGTTCAACGAGAACCTGGGCGAGATCAACCTGGTGCTGGACGCGCTGTTCAACATCCGGCCGGGCTGGTTCTCGGAGGCCGGCCTGGCCCGCAGCATGGTGCTGATCGTCAACACCTGGCTGGGCTACCCCTACATGATGATTCTGGTGATGGGCCTGATCAAGGCCATCCCCGAGGAGCTGTACGAGGCCTCGGCCCTGGCCGGCGCCGGGCCGCTGACCAACTTCTTCCGCATCACCCTGCCCTTGATCGCCCGGCCGATCGCGCCCTTGCTGGTGGCCTCGTTCGCGGCCAACTTCAACAACCTGACGCTGATCGCCCTGCTGACCGACGGCGCGCCCGACTACCTCGACACCGAAGTGCCGGTGGGCGCCACCGACCTGCTGGCGTCCTACACCTACCGCATCGCCTTCCATGACGGCGGGCAGAACTATGCCCTGGCCTGTGCGATCTCGACCATCGTCTTCCTGATCGTCGCCACCCTGGCCATCGTCAACCTGCGGCTGTTCCGCCAGCAGGGCGACGGGCGCTGAAGCAACCCCACCGAACCGACCGACCCATGGCCATCGTCATCAAGAAAAACCAGCGCTGGCGCGTGCTGGCCCTGCATGCGGTGCTGATCGCATTCATCGCCCTCACCCTGCTGCCCATGCTGATGATCCTGTCGATCTCGCTGAGGCCCGGCAACTTTGCCGGCGGCAGCCTGATCCCCACGCAGATCAGCTTCGAGCATTGGCGCCTGGCCCTGGGCCTGCCGGTGCAGGACGCCGACGGCCAGTGGCTGGAGCCGGCCTTTCCGGTGCTGCGCTGGATCGGCAACTCGATCAAGGTGGCGTTCCTGTCGGCGGCGTTGATCCTGCTGCTGTCGGTCACCAGCGCCTATGCCTTTGCCCGGCTGCGCTTTGCCGGCCGCGACCGCCTGCTCAGCAGCCTGCTGCTGCTGCAGATGTTCCCGTCGGTGCTGGCCCTGGTGGCCATCTATGCGATCTTTGACCGCATCGGCGAGGTCGTGCCCTGGCTGGGCCTGAACAGCCACTGGAGCCTGGCGCTGGCCTACACCGGCGGCGTGGCCCAGTACATCTGGCTGATCAAGGGCTACTACGACAGCGTGCCGCGCGACCTCGAAGAAGCCGCCTCGGTGGACGGGGCCAGCCGCTGGCAGGCCTTCATCCATGTGCTGCTGCCGCTGGCCCAGCCCATCCTGGTGGTGGTCTTCGTGCTGTCCTTCCTGGGCGGCATGATCGAGTACCCGGTGGCCTCGGTGCTGCTGCACGACCAGGACCAGCTGACCCTGGCCATCGGCTCGCGGCTGTTCCTGTTCAACCAGCGCTATCTGTGGGGCGACTTTGCCGCCACCGCCATCCTGGCCGGCCTGCCGCTCACGGCGCTGTTCGTGCTGACCCAGCGCTGGCTGGTCTCGGGCCTGACCTCGGGCGGGGTCAAGGGATGATGCGCGATCCCCGCACGCTGGCGCACCTGGCGCTGGCCCTGATGCTGGTGCTGCTGAGCGCGGTGCTGGGTTGCGCGGCCGGCAATGCCGGTTCCGACGACGGGCTGAGCGCCGCCCCCGGGCTGCCGGTGCCCAGCCGCAATCCCGTGCCGATCCGCGGCGCCGATGTGTCCATGCTCGACCAGCTGGAGCGGCAGGGTGCGGTCTTCCGCCAGGCCGACGGCACGGCCACCGAGCTGCTGCCGCTGCTGCAGCAGAGTGGCGTCAACTGGGTGCGGCTGCGGCTCTGGCACCAGCCGGTCAACGCGGCCGATGTCTGGGACGGCGGACGGCTGGTGTCGCGGGCCGGCGAGCCGGTGGGTGGCGGCAACAACGACCTGGCGGCCACCGTGCGCATGGCTCGCCGTGCCAAGGCCCTGGGCCTGAAGCTGCTGCTGGACTTCCACTACAGCGACTTCTGGGCCGACCCGGCGCATCAGGCCAAGCCGGCCGCCTGGGCCGCCTTGCAGGGCCCTGCCCTGCACGAGGCTGTGCGCGAGCACACCCGCAACGCCCTGCTGGCCCTGCGCGACGCCGGCGCCTATCCGGACATGGTGCAGCTGGGCAACGAAACGAATGGCGGCATGCTCTGGCCCGACGGCAAGACCTGGCAGGCGCAACCCGGGGAGGCCATTGGCGGCGCGGCCGGCTTTGCCGAGCTGCTACGCACGGCCGCCCGCGCCGTGCGCGAAACGGATCCCCATGCCGGTCAGGCCGGTGCCGTCCGCATTGCCGTGCACCTGGCCGATGGCGGCGACAACGCCCTGTACCGCCGCGTCTTTGACGACCTGAGCCAGCGCCAGGTCGATTTCGACCTGATCGGCCTGAGCTGGTACCCCTATCTGCATGGCTCGCTGGGCAGCCTGCAAAGCAATCTGCAGGACCTGGTGCAGCGCTACGGCAAGCCGGTGGTGATCATGGAGACCTCTACCGGCTGGACCGTGGACAACGCGGACGCCACCGGCAATGTGTTCGACGCCGAGCAGGCCCGACGCGGCGGCTATACCGTGAGCGCCGAGGGCCAGGAGCAATTGCTGATCGACCTCTACCGCGTGCTGGCCGAACTGCCCCCGGGCATGGGCCAGGGCGTGTTCTGGTGGGCCCCCGAGTGGCTGGCCGTGCCTGGCGCTGGCTGGCGCACCGGCGACGGCAATGGCTGGGAGAACCAGGCCTTGTTTGACTTCAACGGCCGCGCCCTGCCTTCGCTGTCGGCCTTCGGGAGACTGCCGCCATGATCCTGCGCGCCGCCCTCGCCGCCAGCCGCGCTGCCCACCTCAGCCACGAGTTCAGTCCACGCTGCCGCAGCAGCGATCAAGCCTGGGACCTGCACGGCCCCGAAGGCCTCTGCATCCGGGTGCTGGGCCTGGGGGCGACCTGGGTGTCGTGCCGCATGCCGCTGCCCGGTGGCCCGCGCGAGCTGCTGCTCGGCTATGACGACGAGGCCAGCTACCGGCGCCAGCAAAGCTACCTGGGCGTGACCCTGGGCCGCTATGCCAACCGCATCGGCCACGGCCAGCTGCAATGGCAAGGCCAGACCATGGCCCTGGACCGCCTGCCGGACCAGCCGCACCACCTGCATGGCGGTCCGCAGGGCTTTGATCAGCGGCGCTGGCGCCTGCTGGACCAGCGCCCCGACCAACTCAGGCTGGGCCTGCAATCGCCCGAAGGTGACCAGGGCTACCCCGGCGCCTTGAGCGTGGAGTTGAGCTATCGGATGGGGCCGAACCTGACGGTGGAGATCAGCCACCGCGCCACCGTCACCGCGCCCTGCCCGGTCAACCTCAGCGCCCACCCCTATTTCAACCTGGATGGCCAGGGCGATGCCCGTGCCCAGCAACTGCAAATGGCGGCCAGCCATGTGCTGCCGGTGGACGGTCAAGGTTTGCCGAACGCCGCACTGGCACCGGTGGCCACGGCGGACGGCGGGGTGTTTGACTTCAGCGCCCCGCGGCCCATCAGCCGGCATGCGGCCGAGCACGCCGCCAGCCCCCAGTCGCAGCCGCCCGAGGTCTACGACCATGCGTTTCTACTGGATCCGGAATGCGCCGCGCTGAACCGGCCCGCCGCCGTTCTGACAGCGGCCGACGGCCAAGTCGCCCTGAGCCTCTACACCACCCTGCCCGCCCTGCAGCTCTACACCGGCCAGCACCTGGCGGGCGGCACCCACGGCTGCCACCCGTCCTGGCCCGACGGCAGCGGCGTGGCCCTGGAGCCGCAGTTCCTGCCCGACAGCCCGAATCACCCCGAATGGCCCCAGCCCCGTTGCTGGCTGCTGCCGGGGGAGGTCTATC
>CALRVU010000366.1:0-4399 GCA_943371685.1 Bordetella parapertussis
ATCGGCGCGCCCTTGGCGACGGACTTGGCAGCGGCTTTGGCTTTGGATGTGGCCATGGGGTTCTCCTTCAGGAATCGGAAGTGTCTTGGTAGCGGTCGAGCAGGTCCTGGGCTTGGGCGTCCATCTTGCCAAACTGGCGGCTCCAGGTGGTGTCGCTGCGCACCACCTTGGCCGGAACGCCCACCGCCACCGACGTGGCCGGCACGCTGCGCGTGACCAGGGCGCCGGTGCCGATGATGGCGCCGCGGCCGATGCTCACATCGGGCATCACGGTGGCACCGCGGCCCACCCAGACGTGCTCGGCCAGCACCATGCGCCGGTGCTGGTTGTTGATGACGCTGCCGGTCTTCAGATCGATGATCGGATGCTGGTCGGCCGACTGCAGCAGGATCTCGTCGGAGAACATGCTGTCCTCGCCGACCTCGACATCAGAATGGTCGCAGATGATGCGCACGCCATTGGCCGTGGTGTCGCGACCGATGCGCACCGACGACTTGCGCCAGAGCCGCAGGTCGTAGTGACCGGTACAGCCCTCGGCAAACTCGATCTGGTGATGATCACCGCCCATGCTGATGCTGAGGTTGCCACTGAGGTTGGCCAGGCTGATCAGCACACCCTTGTACAGCCGTGCACCGCCTTTGCTCTGCACACTGAGCTTGAACTTGCCTTTGGCACCGGCCGCCAGCGTGGCAGGTGCCAGCAGCAGGCGGCAATCCGGGGCAAAGCCGCCCGTGACCTTGACCCAGGGCGGCGGTGCCGCCAATGAAAATTCCTTCAAACCGGCAACTCCTGATCGGTGACTTCTGCGTGACGACGCGAATGACTCGAGGCTAACTGAGCCCGCGAGGGTTTGGCAATGAGACGCTGCTCAGGCACTGAGCCGTGCCACCCCTGGCAAATCGCAGGCGTAGATGGCATTGCGCAGGGCAGCGATCGCCTCGTAGCGGGTAAAGCTGCGCCGCCAGGCCAGCACCACGCGGCGGGTGGGCACCGGCGCAGCGAACGGAACGAAGCGCAGGTGCGGATTGGACTCTTGCGGGGTCGACAGCATGGGCACCACGGTGATGCCCATGCCCGAGGCGACCATGTGCTTGATGGTTTCGAGCGAGGAGCCCTCGAAACTCTTCTTGATGCCCTCGGTGTCCGACGAAAACCGCGCGTACTCGGGGCAGACCTCCAGCACGTGGTCGCGAAAACAATGGCCGGTGCCCAGCAGCAGCATGGTCTCGGCCTTCAGCTCCTGCGAGCTGATCTCGCTGCGCTGGGCCAGGGGATGGCTGGCGGGCACGGCGACCACAAAGGGCTCGTCATAGAGCGGTGCCACGGCGAGCCCGGCATCCGGAAAGGGCTCGGCCATGATCGCGCAGTCCAGCTCGCCGGTGCGCAACATGTCCAGCAGCTTGGCCGTGAAGTTTTCCTGGAGCATCAGCGGCATCTGTGGCGTCAGCTCGATGGCGTTGCGCACCAGCGAGGGCAGCAGATAGGGGCCGATGGTGTAGATGATGCCCAGACGCAGCGGGCCGGCCAGCGGATCCTTGCCACGCTTGGCGATCTCCCGGATGCCCTGGGCCTGCTCGATCACGCTCTGGGCCTGGCGCACGATGGCCTCGCCCAGGTCGGTCAGGCTGACCTCGCTGCTGCCACGCTCGAAGATCTTCACGTCCAGCTCTTCTTCGAGCTTCTTGATGGCCACGGACAAAGTGGGTTGCGAGACATGGCAAGCCTCGGCCGCCCGGCCAAAGTGGCGCTCTCGGGCCACGGCAACGATGTAGCGCAGTTCGGTCAGGGTCATGGCCTGATTGTGCCGCCCATAAAAAACCGCCGTCAGGCACAAGGCCTGGCGGCGGAAAGAGGGCAGGCGCGGGGCCTGCCAGGGAGGAACCTGAATGCGTTCAGGCGGGTGGGCGCTTACTTGCGGCCAACAGCCGTCCAGGCGTTCTTGACAGCCGTGGTTTCCACCGAGCTGGCACCGTACAGGTCGGTGGCAGCGCTGATGGTGGCGGCACGGGCGCCGGCAAAGTTGGTGTTCGAGGTCATGTACACCGTCAGGGCGCGGTACCAGATGGCGCCGGCCTTGCTGCGACCGATGCCGGTCAGGGTGCCGGTGCCGGTGGCGGTCTTCTTGTTGCCGGTCACGCAGGTCTTGGACGGCACACCAGCCGTCGTGCCTTCAGCCAGCAGGAAGAAGAAGTGGTTGGCCACGCCCGACGAGTAGTGCACGTCGATCATGCCGACAGCCGGGTAGAAACAGTCTGCCGACACGCCGTCCTTGTTCGGCTGCTGCATGTAGCGCAGGGCCTTGCCAGCGGTGTTGTAGAGCTTCTCGCCGATCAGGTAGTCGCCGGCATCATTGGCGTTGTTGGCGTAGTACTCGACCAGAGTGCCGAAGATGTCGGAGGTGGCTTCATTCAGGCCGCCCGACTGGCCGGAGTACACCAGCTTGGCCGTGCGCGACGTGATGCCGTGGGTCATTTCGTGGCCAGCGACGTCGATCGACACCAGCGGGTTCAGCGTGTTGCCGTCACCGTAGGTCATGCAGAAGCAGCTGTCGCTCCAGTAGGCGTTGTCGTAGTTGCTGCTGTAGTGGACGCGCGAATAGGCGCCGGCGCCGTCGTTGGCGATGCCGTTGCGGCCATGGACCAGCTTGAAGTAGTCCCAGGTCAGGTTCTGGCCGTAGGCGGCGTCGGCTGCCACGGTCTCGACACTGCTCTCGGCGTTGTTGCCCCAGATGGCATCGGTGCCGGTGACCGGGGTTTCGGTCGTGGTGCCGTTGCTCATGGTCACCACACGGTGACCACCACGGGTGCTGTCCTTGAGCGTGTAGGTCGAGCCCACCAGGTCATGGTGCAGGGTCACGTCGCCCGAGAACAGGGTCTTGCCGGTGCCCGTGCCGTCCACGGTCTGGATGTCGTCCCAGCGGTCCAGCAGGGTCTTGCTCTGGGCGCTGATCAGCAGGTGGGTTTCGGTGGGCAGGCCGCCGGCACGAACGCCAGTGACGAGCACGTCCCAAGCCAGCTCGGGCTTGGCGCCACGGGCATAGATCACCAGTTCGCGCGAGCGGACCACGCCGTCTTGATGTTCAAACTGCTTGAGCGCCTGCTTGGCGGCAGCGCCAGCGCTGTGCTTGGGGGCCAGATCGGTCTGGATCATCTTGGCCTGGGTCAGGCTGACACCGCGCAGGCTGCCGTCGGCATGGCCATGCACCACCAGGTCGCCGCCGATCACGCGCAGGCCGCGGTGGCTGCGGTCAAAGCGCACGTGCTCGCTGCCGTCGGCATCGACGATCAGGTCCGTGGCCTTGAACTCATCCGAACCGGAGGAGCGAGCGGCATCAAAGGCGTTGCCGCCCAGGTGGGCCAGCGCGCGCTGCACGGCGGGGTGGTTGGCGGCAGGGGCTGCTGCTTGGGCGGCGCCAGCAAAGGCGCAAGCAGCCACGGCTGCAGCGAGGACGTTCAACGCAAACTTCTTCATGAACCGGTTTCCTTGTGGGTTGTTATGTAGCGCCAGGGCTCCCGGATCGGGGCGGCGCGCCGCCTCGCAGTGTCGTCCTGTGCAGGATGGCACCGACATCCCCCAAACTGGGGGGGCATTTGTACTTAGGGAGGTTTCGTTCCCGTCAGGCCTTGAGGAACTCGGCCTTGTTGCCCAGCCAGCGCGCCACCTGGGCACGGGCCGCTGCCGGGTGGCGGTCGAGCAGGCGCGGCGCCATCTCGCGCGCCCGGGCCAGCAGGGGCGCGTCCTCGGCCAGGTCGGCAAAGCGCAACAGCGCGTCGCCCGACTGGCGGGCGCCCATGAACTCGCCCGGCCCGCGGATGTCCAGGTCACGGCGGGAGATCTCGAAGCCGTCATTGGTCTCGGCCATGGCCTTGAGCCGCTGCTTGCCCGAATCTGAGAGCGGACTGCCATAGAGCAGGACGCAGACGCTGGCGACCTGACCGCGGCCCACCCGGCCCCGCAGCTGGTGCAGTTGGGCGAGGCCGAAGCGCTCGGCATCCTCGATCACCATCAGGCTGGCATTGGGCACGTCCACACCCACCTCGATCACCGTGGTGGCCACCAGCACGGCCATCTCGCCCCGGCTGAACTGGCCCATCACGGCAGCTTTGTCGGTCGGTGCCAGCCGGCCGTGCAACAGGCCCACCGACTGGCCGGGCAGGGCGTTGCTGAGCTGCTCATGCGTGGCCGTGGCATTGCTCAGCTCGGACAGGGGCTTGCCCCGGCCATCGCCCTCGGACTCCGACTCCTCGATCAGCGGGCAGACCCAGTACACCTGCCGGCCCTTGGCCACCTCATCGGCAATGCGGGCGATCACCTCATCGCGCCGGCTGTCGGCAAACACCTTGGTGACGATGGGCGTGCGGCCGGGCGGCAGCTCGTCGATGGTCGAGACCTCCAGGTC
>CALRVU010000367.1:0-4390 GCA_943371685.1 Bordetella parapertussis
GAACGCCACCTTCCAGCCCGACGGCGAACCGCCGTCCGGGAAGTCGAATCGCCAGAGATTGCCCTGTAGGTCACCCGCATAGGCGGCATACACCTCCTGGTGCGAATTGCGCAGCAGGCGCACGCCGCCCAGGCCGTTCGCGCCCGATGTCGGCACCTCGATGCTGCGCACCACCGACCCGGACTCCAGATCGACGACCAGCAAAGCAGCCTTGCCACTGTTGCTGTACGGCCCGTTGCCCACAAAGGCATACCAGCCCGAACCGGTGGACCCACCCTGGATCTTGCCCGCACGCAGCTCAGACATCACGTGGCCCAGGTCTTCGTGATCGCTCAGCTCCCACTGCACGGACTTGTCGTTCATCTGCGTGGGGTCCTCGGTGGGCACAGTCAACGCGAAGATGCTCTTGCCACCGGTGCCCATGCTGCCCAGCAGCATGTTCGTCCAGGCACGGCCGCTGTTGCCGACGGCCTGGATGTAGGCATCTGCTTCCGTGGTGGGGCCATCCACCACAAAACGGTGATAGTTGGCCGATGTTCCGTAGGTCTTGCTGGCGATCGTCGACAGCAGTGGGAAAGCGGCCCGAGGCACAAAGCCGAAGGACTCCACACCATCCACGGCGTTGAACGCATGCAACATGCCCCCATTGCCGCCGATGACCACCACGCCCTTGGCGCGGGCGTTCTTGTCTGACATGTATTGGGCGTAGCTGCCGGCCTGCGAGGAATCCGTCAGCGCCTCATAACCCTGATTCAGCAGGTTCTTGACGTACAAAGGCGGCGAGTTGATGAAGTCGCCAAGGTATTGACCGCCCCGTGAGCGGTAGGTGGCTGAGTTGCCTTCATTCAGGCTGTCGCCCCGGATGTAGTTCAGCAGGTTCTTGCCGCCGATCTGGGACAGACCCGAACTGTCCTGGCTGGTCATTGTCGATTCGTTGAACAGCAGGCCCTTGCTGCCGGACCACGTCACGATGTTGCGGCTGCCATGGGCAGGCACCTTGACGGAGGCACGCCATTCAGGCTCCGTGCCGTCAACGTCACCGTCGGATTTGAGTTTGAAAGCCAGCACATCACCGTACCAGGCACCTGAGCGGTACTGCGGCACGAACTTCAAGTTGTCAGAAATGAGCGTGGACGCCACCGTGGCAACACCAGACTCCCGGGCTTCGTTGCCAACGGCCTTGCTGAACACATTGGTGATGGCGGAAACCAGCTCGCCCGAATTGCGCACGGAGTAGAACTCTCCCCCGGTGTTGACGGCGGCATGCCAGAGATCGTCGATCTTCTTGGGATCGCTGGTGGGACTGGGCCAATTGGTGTTCTTGCTGGCATCGGCCAGCTTGGCCAAGGTGGCGGCCTTGGCCTCGGGGGTGGACGCATCGAGCGTGCCCTTCACGCCAATGCCGATGGTGAACTGCGTCAGATGCTGCCAATAGGCAATGTCGTTCGAGGTCGGCGTCACCTTGTTGTCGACCGTGCCGTCCAGATCCTTGTAGTACCACTTCATGGCCACGTCGGTCAGACTGTTGGTCGACTTGGCCGCAGGATCGTCGATGAAGGGCCGCACGGCCTTGTAACCCGTTGGCGAGAAATTGCCCGGGTTCTGCCCCGGAACGGCCGCATCATAGGGATAGGTGTACGAGGAGTCGGTGTTGTTCAGGTCCCCTGCCGAGCCTCCCAGGCCGGTGTAGTCCTCGTTGTAATAGCCGTCGGTCGTCAAGAGATTGAAGGACCGGCGGCAACTGAGCTTCTGGTTGCCGGGCGACGAGGTGGCGCCGATGGTCGACTGCCAGGGGCTGTAGGCATCCGTGCGGTTGGTGAAGTAGGTACCGACACCGTCCACGGCGATCCGCAACGGTGTTCCGCCGCTCGACTTCAAGCCCTGGATGCCGGTCAGAACATTCTTCAGGTGGGTGGAATCCAAGGGCAGCACGCCCTTCTGCACGATCTTGTAGGTGTTCGTCGAGCCGTCGATCACGGCGGCCGTGCTGGCGTTGATGCGACCCCAGCCCGCCCGCATCTTGTTCTGGTAACCGAACAAGGCCTCAGTCACCGAGGCCTTGGCCAAGGCCTCGCGCATCCGGTAGTAGGTGAACCAGTTCGCGAAGTTCTTCTGCTCTTCGGACTGCGAGCATCGATCGGAGTAGGCGGTGCAATCCGTGCGCGCTGCAGGCTTCGCCGTGCGGGTCGGGCTGTAATTGCTGGCCAGGTTCAGGTCGTATTCGACGAAGCTGGACGTCTTGGTGGGATCCGCACCGGCCTTGAGCCGATAAAAGAGCCCGGGATAGAAGGGCTTTGCGCTGGCCACGCATTCCGACGAGGCCGAGGTGCACCAGCGCACATAGTAGGTCGTCGTCTTGCCCTTGGACGTGCAGCTGTAGGTCACACTGGACAGGTTCTTGGACAGATCGAAGCCGACCGTCTGGGATGGATCCCACAGTGCCTTGGTATAGACCCCGTCGGTCATGTACTCGCCGGAGCCGTCCGACTTCGGTGTCGGCTTCAACCAGGGGCGATACCGCACGTCCGGGTTGTACCAGATGTAATTGGTATCGGGCGAGCGATGCTGCATCTGGAAGGCGGTGGCATCGGTCTTGACGGCCGTGACATAGGCGTCTGCCATGCCGTTCGAACTGCAGATGTTCGGCGTCTTGCGGATGTCGATCGGAAATGCGCCGATGCGGTCCGACACCGCATTCGTGCCGTTCGTGTTGTCGAGCCGCATGCTGACGTTGTTGACCGTCACCGAGCCCACCGGCATGAAATCCAGCAACATCGAGCCCGAATCGTCCAAGGTGATCATCACATTGGGCTGTGGCGTGTCACCGGTACGGCTGGTCAGGGGCGTCTGCGACGGCTCCGTGGCCATGCCGGACACACCCATCGACAGAGACAGGCAGGCCGCGACTGCGCGCAACACCCAGCCGCTCGGCCGGAGCGCAGGGATCAGGAGCGCATCGTGCGATGAGAAGTTCGGGGACATGGAAAGCCTCCTGGGCATCGGAGCGATTGCACTACGGTGCCGTCGCCAGAAATCAATTCGGGTGAAGACTCAATAGGTGATGGTGGATTGCAACCAGACCTCGGAGCCCGAGATGGCTGCGCCCGCTTCATCGCGGGCAAAGTCGGGGCTGAACCCCCGTGCCGTCACCATCACGGCCTTGGTCACGCCATCTTCCAGCGTGATGTGCTCGGCCATGCATTCGGGCATCACCGCCGGCGTGAAGGAACTGTCGGCAGAGGCCATGACCTCTGCAGGCACCTGGGTGGTGATCTTTGTGCCCTCGGCCCAGGATGCCGCCAGCGCCCAGTGGGTGGGCGCGGGTGTCATCGGGTCGCCATCATCATCCGCGCGTTCTGCCTCGGTCGCGATCGTCGGCGCCACACCAAAGGCATTTTTCTCGCAATAGCGAAGGGCGATCTCGGCACTTTGCTGCGCAATGTTCTGCGCGCGCGCATTGTTGGCCACCAGATCAGAACTCAGGGCACCGCGCATCACCGAAGCCGACATCAGCCCGATGACCACCAGCATGCCCATGGCCACGATCATCGTGGCGCCCCGTTGACGCGATGGTGACGCGGTCCGGCCTGACGATTTGAAAGACATGTCAAATCCCTGTGCGGTTGTAGAGCACGATGGTGGAGGTGAACGCCCGGTAGATACGCTTGTCCGCCGGAGTGGTCTTGGCATCGAACGGGTTGCAACCCTGGTACGGGGTCACGTCATCCAGCACCTCAGAATCGCTGCGCACCACCAGACACACCCGCACCGACACGACCCGAGCCCACTCGGCTGCATCGATCTCGTCTGCCGTGCGGTAATCAACCGCACTGCGGCCACCGATGGCATCCGACAATCCATAGGTGAACTGCATGCTCTCGATGTTCTCGACCAGCGTCTGGCTGCCAGTGGCACCGGGCCCGCGGCATTGCAGTCCGCCGTTGTTCACGAAGAACCGGCTGTAGGACACGTAATAGCCCGGCGCGCCGGCTGTGCCCGCCGCAATGGGGGTGATGGTGATGGCATTGCCCAGGCAATCCAGCGGCGTGGCCACCCCGGAGACATCCCGCGTCACACTGTTGGCCGCCGTCGCCTCGTAGGCCACCGCCAATGAATCGGAGGTGGTGGCCGTCGTGTCACAGGCCAGGGTGAGGATTGATGCATCCAGGTCTGCAAACGAACCCGCCGAGCCATCGCATCCGATGACCCAACTGGGGCCGTCGGCCGATGCGTACTGCGTCACGTTCGCCACGACGGCGACGGGGCGGCTGTAGCCTGCCGCCCCAATGTGCGTGCGCAGCAGATTGATCGCCACCGTCGCATCCTCGGTCACTTGCGATACCGCTCGGCCGGCTGCACTGCTGGCAGACCTGGCCAGGTAAGACGCATA
>CALRVU010000368.1:0-4375 GCA_943371685.1 Bordetella parapertussis
AACCTTCGCCGGTGGTCGGGTTGTAGCCGCCGGTGGCCACATCGCTGTTGTTCGGGTCCATGCTCAGCTCGGCCGCCCAGGCGCTGTGGATGTCGCCGGTCAACACCACCACATTGTTCACCGGCTTCTTGCCGTCGCCGCCCTTGATGACGTTGTAGATCCGGTCGCGGGCTGGCTGGTAGCCGTCCCACTGGTCGGGGTTCAGGAAGGCACCGCCGCCCACTGAGTTGGGCGCCCCTTGGGCCTTGAGCTGGGCAAACATCACGCCCTGGCCCAGCATGCGCCAGGTGGTGCTTGACTTGCGCAGGCCCTTGGTCAGCCAGGTCTCCTGCTGCTCGCCCAGCAGGCTGCGGGTCGGGTCGGCAAAGTCGCCGGTCTGCACGAAGGCATTGCCCAGCGGCGTGGGTACGGTGGCGGTCAGCTGCTGGCTGCGGGCACTGACGCGCTCTTCCAGCATGTACAGATCGACCAGATCACCAAAACGCAGGCTGCGGTTGTTGCGGCGCAGGTTGTTCTTGTCCACCACGCGGATCGGCATCCACTCGTAGTAGGCCTTCAGGGCGGCCGTCACGCGGTCAGGCCAGGCACCTTCGCCGTCGCCATGGTTCTGCGCGCCGTCTTTCCAGGCGTCGTTGGCGGTCTCATGGTCGTCCCAGATGGCGACCATCGGATGCTGGCGGTGCATCTCTTGCGCGTCCACATCGCTCTTGTAGAGGGCGTGGCGTGCGCGGTAGTCTTCCAGCGAAATGATCTCGTGCGAGGGCTTGAGCTTGCGCAGATTGCCGTATTCGCCGTCACCGTATTCGTACAGGTAGTCGCCCAGGTGGATGACCACGTCCAGATCGGCCCGCTCGGCGATCCGGCGGTAGGCATTGAAGTAGCCGTAGGCGTAGTTGGAGCAGCTGACCACGGCAAAGCGCAGGTGGTCCACGCTGCCCTCGGGCAGGGTGCGGGTGCGGCCCACAGGCGACAGCTTGTCCTGGTACTCGAACTGGTAGTAGTAGGTGGTGGCCGGTGCCAGGCCGCTCACATCGATCTTGACGGTGTAGTCGCGGCCGGGATCGGTGCTGACCTGGGCGCTGGTGACCACGTCGGTCATGGCGGCGTCGCGGGCCACCACATAGCGCACATAGATCTTGCTCTTGGGCGCGGTGGGCGTCACGCGGGTCCACAGGATCACGCCGTCAGCGAGCGGGTCGCCACTGGCCACGCCATGCTGGAACGCACCCTTGTAGCCGGCTGCGCTGGCGCTGATCGTCAGCGCCGGCACGGCGGCCAAGGCCACCGCCGCCGAGCTGGAGCGCTTGAAGAAGTCACGGCGATTGGTGCCCGTCGGGCGGGGCTTGACGGTGCTGGGGCGTCCCATGGCGAATCCTTGTTCGTTGATGTCGGGCCGGCGCGGCGCGCAGGCTCTAAAGACCAAGGAGGGTAGGGCGCTGGTTTGACAGGGTGGTGACGGTGGGGTGGTGCGGCGGGAACCGGTCTTGAGCGGACGAGCCAGAAGCCTCCGGTCAGCGTGCGCTGCCGGATCACACCCGCTTTCCGCCCTTTTATCCGCCTCAAGTTTTGGCCGCCGCCGGGCACCATCCTTGGCATGGCTGATTCTGCCCAGGACCGCAACTTACCCGCCTCGGCGCGCCGCAAGAGCAAGGCGCGCAGCGAGGGCCAAGTGCCGCGTTCGCGCGACCTGGGGCACTTTGCGGCGTTGGGCATGGGTGGCGCCTTGATGCTGGTGCTGGCCGATCCGCTGTCGGGCTGGTTGCAGCAGTTGCTGGCCAATGCCCTGCGCTTTGATCACGCTGCCGTGGCCGACCCTGGACAGATGGGTGAGCGCCTGTGGGGCCTGATGTTCAAGGCCTTGCTGGTGATCGTGCCGCTGGGCGCGGTGATGGTGGCGGTGGCCATTGCCACGGCGGTGCTGTCAGGCGGCTGGAACGTCAGCTTCAAGATGCTGGAGCCCAGCTTCTCCAAATTCAATCCGATCTCTGGCCTGGGCCGGATGTTCTCCAAGCAGCACCTGATCGACGTGGCCAAGATGAGTACGCTGGCGCTGCTGGTGGGGACGGTGGGCTATTACTACCTGAAGGCGCAGTTCACCGGGCTGGTGGGCTTGCTGGCGGTGCCGCTGCCCAGTGCCATCGGCCACCTGGCCGGCACGGTGGCGGTGGGTTTTGGCCTGCTGCTGTTGGTGCTGGGCACCTGGGCACTGGCCGACGTGCCGCTGCAGCGCCACCTGTGGGCCGAGCGCCTGAAGATGACCCGCGAGGAAGTTAAGCAGGAGCACAAGGACGCCGAGGGCAGCAACGAGGTCAAGGCCAAGATCAAGCAGCGCATGCGCGAGATGTCCCGCAAGCGGATGCTGGCTGCCGTGCCCAGCGCCGATCTGGTGGTGATGAACCCGACCCACTTTGCGGTGGCGATCAAGTATGACGATGCGCAGATGGGCGCGCCGCGGGTGATTGCCAAGGGCGCTGATCTGCTGGCCCTGCGCATCCGCGACATTGCCCGCGAGGCCAAGGTGCCGGTGCTGCAGGCGCCGCCACTGGCCCGTGCGCTCTACACCCATGTGGAGCTGGACCAGGAGGTGCCCGCCGCGCTGTTTGCCGCCGTGGCCCAGGTGCTGGCCTGGGTCTATCAGCTGCGCGCCCGGCCGGCCAGCGACGTGCCGACGCCGCAGGTGGAGGTGCCACCCGAGCTCGATCCGAACAACCGCCCCCGACCCGACGCCGCCGGAGCCGCTTAAGTGAACGCCTGGAACTCGCAACTCAAGAACCTGTTCGGCCAGAACGCGGCGCTGATCAAGGCGCTGATGGCGCCGCTGTTCATCGTCATGGTCCTGTCCATGATGGTGCTGCCGCTGCCAGCCTTTGCGCTGGACGTGCTGTTCACCTTCAACATCGCCATGTCGCTGATGGTCATGATGGTGGCGGCCAACATGATCAAGCCGCTGGACTTTGCGGCCTTCCCGACGGTGCTGCTGGTCACCACCTTGCTGCGCCTGTCGCTGAACGTCGCGTCCACCCGGGTGGTGCTGATGGAAGGCCACACCGGCCCCGGCGCGGCCGGCAAGGTGATCGAGGCCTTCGGCCACTTCTTGATCGGCGGCAACTTCGCGGTCGGTCTGATCGTCTTCGCGATTCTGGTGGTGATCAACTTCATCGTGGTCACCAAGGGTGCCGAGCGGATTGCCGAAGTTGGTGCCCGCTTCACCTTGGACGCCATGCCCGGCAAGCAGATGGCGATCGACGCCGATCTGAACGCCGGCCTGATCAACGAGGCTGAGGCCAAGCGCCGCCGCGCCGAGGTCGGCGAGGAAGCCGACTTCTTCGGTTCCATGGACGGTGCGTCCAAGTTCGTCCGCGGTGACGCGGTGGCCGGCATGCTGATCCTGGTGATCAACATCGTGGGCGGGCTGATCATCGGCGTGGCCCAGCACGGGCTGCCGGTGGCCGAGGCCGCCAACATCTATGTGCTGCTGGCCGTTGGTGATGCGCTGGTCGCCCAGATCCCAGGCCTGTTGATCTCGGTGGCG
This sequence comes from Bordetella parapertussis, assembly GCA_943371685.1. Taxonomy (GTDB): domain Bacteria; phylum Pseudomonadota; class Gammaproteobacteria; order Burkholderiales; family Burkholderiaceae_C; genus Ideonella; species Ideonella parapertussis_A. Next base: position 3,533 of record CALRVU010000368.1, read on the forward strand.
GCGGCCATGGTCGTCTCGCGGGTGGGCAGCGAGACGGACGTGGGCACGCAGATCCGTGCCCAATTGTTTGCTTCTCCGCGCTCCTTGGGTCTGACGGCCGGCATCATCGGTTTGCTGGGTCTGATCCCCGGCATGCCCAATGTGGTGTTCCTGCTGATGTCCGGCATCATCGGCTACTACGCCTGGTGGCTGGCCAAGCGGGCCCGCGACAAGGCCGCCAACCCCGATCTGCCCATCCCCGAGGCGCCACCCGCCGCCAATGCCGAGGCCAGCTGGGACGACCTGCAGCCGGTGGACACCCTGGGCCTGGAGGTGGGCTATCGCCTGATCACCCTGGTGGACAAGACCCGGCAGGGCGACCTGCTGGGCCGGATCAAGGGAGTGCGCAAGAAGTTTGCACAAGAGGTCGGCTTCTTGCCGCCATCGGTGCACATCCGCGACAACCTGGACCTGAAACCCAGCATGTACCGCGTCAGCCTGCGCGGCGCCTTCATCGGCGAGGGCGAGGCCTTTCCGGGCATGTACCTGGCCATCAACCCAGGTGGCGGCGCGCCGCAGCTGCCTGGCACCAAGACTGTGGATCCGGCCTTTGGCCTGCCGGCGGTGTGGATCGAGGAGCGCCAGAAAGAGCAGGCCCAAATGGCCGGGTTTACGGTGGCTGATTGCTCGACCGTGGTGGCCACCCACCTTTCACACTTGATGCAAATGAATGCTGCGAAGTTGCTGGGCCGGGTCGAGGTCCAGGCACTCGTCGAGCATGTGACGAAACTGGCCCCCAAACTGATCGAAGACGTGGTACCCAAAATGGTCGGCATTGCAAGTTTGCAGAAGGTGCTCCAGCTC
>CALRVU010000369.1:0-4326 GCA_943371685.1 Bordetella parapertussis
TGGGCTGCGCGCTGTTCAGCCAGGCCGCCGCGGCGCAGTTTCCGTTGGCTCTGGCCGCCGCCACCCGGCAGCGCCACCCGGCCAAGCCTGGGGCCATGCAGTGTGTGTTTCGTGACCTGCCGGCCGGCGACTACGCAGCGTCTGCCGCGCACGATCAGAACGACAACGGCGAGACCGACCGCAACTTTGTCGGCATGCCGATTGAGCCCTGGGCGGTGTCCAACAACGTGCGACCGAGCTTGCGTGCCCCACGCTTTGCTGAAGCCGCCTTCACGCTGGCGGCCAACGAAACGCGCCGCATCGAACTTCGCCTGCAACGCTGAAAGGCACGCTCCATGAACTTTCTTGCAACCCTGCCCGTCAATCCCATCCTGCCCGTCAACCTGCTGCTGGGTTATGGCATCTTCATCACCGCGCTGCGCATCTACGTCTGGCCGCGCTTGCCGATGCTGTCGCCCCAGGCCTTGCTGACACCGATCCTGCTGCTGCACATGCTGCGCGAGCTGGGTCTGATGTTCTTGTTTGAGGGCGCCACGCTGCCCGGCATGCCGGCGGGCTTTGCCGTGCCGGCAGCCTGGGGCGACCTGGCCGCCGCCGTGCTGGCGCTGATCGCCTTGCGCGCCGTCCGCACCGACGCCGCATCGGCCCGCCGCTGGGTCTGGGTATTCAACCTGTTCGGCACGGCCGACCTGATCAACGCCATTGCCATGGCCATCACCCACCAGTCAGCCCCCCATCTGGGCGCCGCCTACTGGATCCCGGCTTTCTGGGTGCCCATGCTGCTGGCCACCCACACCGTGGTGTTCGTCTACCTGTGGCGGCACTGGCGGCCCGCCCACAGCCATTGAAGCCGGAGCCACCCAGGCCCGACGACCGACCCTTTCCCTTCAGCCCTTTCCAACCACTTCGACTGGATTCGCCCCATGCCCAACATCACCCTGAACCCTCTGAGCATCGCTCTCGCCGCCGTGGCCATCTTCTTCATCAGCTACGCCTGGTACACACCCTTGTTCGGCCGCGCCTGGGCGCGCGAGATGGGCCTGCCCGCCGACCATGCGGCCAGCGGCACGGCCCTGGCCCGCGGCCTGGCGCTGACGGCGCTGGGCGCCGTGCTGATGAGCTTTGTGTTGGCCAACAGCATGGCCGTGTGGCTGCCGCAAACCTGGGGCTTGGCCGCACCGGCGCCGCACCCGGTGGAACACGCACTGTCAGCCGCCGGCTTCATCTGGCTGGGCTTTGTGCTGCCGGTGCTGCTGCACCGCCTGGGCTGGGAGAAGCCGTCGCTCACCCTGTTTGCCATCAACGGCGGCTACTACCTGGTGTCCCTGCTCGCGGCCGCGCTGATCCTGGCGCTGGTTTGAGCAGGATGGCCTGCTCGCGCAGCACTGCCTGCGCATCCACCCGCTTCACCAGCCGTTCTCAGAACTTGGGTTGAGGGCCGGCGTCGCCCGCGCCGCAGTCAGCTGTGTAGTCGCCGGCGCCGCCGCTCAGGGAGAGCTTCCCGGTCATGCGATCAATGCGGAGCTTGGGTTGGCTGAGCAGGCCGACGCGGACGACGCCGGTGATCTCAGCATCCGCCATGGTCAAGTCCTCAATGGGATACCAGCCCTCGGTGCCCCCGCTCATCAGGACGGGCACCATGGCGTCGGGCACCCGCATGCGTGCGGCTCCGGCCTTGATCTCGACCGAACCCGTGCCCTTGAAGTTGCGCCGCGTCTGAATCGTGACCACCTCCGGCTGGAAATGCCCGGGCTTGCCGGCATGGAAGCGCTGGACGGTGTTGGTCTGGGTCGCCGCGACCCAGCCTTGCCCCTGGCAGGACAAGGTGATGTCGTCGGCCAAGGCGGCCATCGGAAGGGCGGCCATCAGCATCAGTGCAGGTGTCTTGAACACAGTGTGAACTCCAGAATTTCGACGCGAAACAAGGACCCTGTTGCTGCGCCCAGGCCGCTCAGGCCTTGCCGACCAAGCCGGCACCGAGCAACCCCACGCCGAACAGCAGCCAATCGTTGATGATGTGCGCGCCGGTGGAGACCCAGATGTTCTTGGTCAGGATCCACGGCAGCGTCAGCACCATGCGCGCAGAGCCGATCACGACGATGCACTGGACCAGGTTCCAGTCGTAGGTGGGCAGGTGAATGAGGCCGAAGAGCACGGACGAGATCACCCAGGCCCCGATGATGGCGCCCTTGCGACCTGCACCGAAGCGGCTGGAAAGCAGCTGCAACAAGGCGAGGAAGGGCAGGATCGTGACCAGCTCCTCACCGAACAGTTGCGGAATGGTCTTGCCGAAGAAGGCGATGCGGGCGGCCGTGTCCATGCCGCTCAACAGCCCGCCAGCGGCGTTGGACGAGACGTCGACCAGCAGCGAGACCACCATACCCACGCTCATGCTGATCACGATGTTGAGCAAGGCGAAGCCCACCATCAGGCGCAGCTCGCGCCCGCCCACCTTGCCAAAGATCGCCCTCCAGTGCCCCGGCGCCACCTGGGCCAGCGCCACCAGCGGAATCAGCGGGAACAGCAGCGCCGGGATCAAGGGACTCAAGACACCGCCCGGCCACGGGATGGGCCACACCAGCAACAGATAAGCGACGACCACCGCTGCCAACACAAGCAGCCACTGCGGCCCGGAGATGGCCACAGGCGCACCGTTGTAGAACGGGAAATCGGTGCCGGCGTCTTCGAGCCGGGCCAGCCGCTGCGCGGGGGCGAGGGTGCTTGAGGTGTTCTGCATCACAGGGTTGTCTTGATGTGGCGGGTCATGTGGATCAAGCCGTAGCCTAGCGCAGCACCGCCTGCGCATCCACCAGCTTCACGTCCGACATCTGTTGCAGGTAGTGGTCGTAATAGGGCTTGTGCGAGGCGCCGACGATGTTGAGCACCCGGGCGCCGGGGACATTGCCAAAGGCCGCGCGGATGTTGGCCACCATGCGCAGATTGCGCACCTCGTACCAGGCCACGTACTGGCGGCCAAAGCGCTGTTCCGAGGGCTCGCGCAGCGCATCCCTGAAGTCGGCCTCGACAAAGGCGCGCAACGCGGCAGGCTGGTTGTAGCCGCGGTACAGCGCCAGCACATCAGCCGGGCTGCTGAGCGCGTTCTGCTGCGCCCGCAGGGCCTCGGCCGCCGGCAGCTTGACGCGCTTCCAGTGCTGCTGGATGGCCTCGCCAAAGCCGTCGGCGGCCAGCGCCTGCACGCTGTCGGCCGTGTGGTCGTCCACCGCATAAACCCGCTGCAAGCCCAGCTGCGCCGCCAGCGGCACGGCAATCTCCATGGTCTCGTTGGGCCGTTCGCCCTCGCGGCTCAGCACCTTGAGCAAGGCCTCGTCCACCCCGTCGCCCGTGCGCCGCTCGTCAGCCGGCAGTTGCAGCCACTGCACTTGGGCCGAGGGCCGGTCACCGGCGGCCAGGAACACCGCCGCCAGCCGGCGCCGCTGGGCGGCACTGGGGCGGGCCGGCCAGGCGGCCAGCGTGGTGGCCGCCTCCTCCATCGCTGCTGCCACCGTCAGGCCCGTGGCCGCAGCGGCTGGCGCCGGGTTCCAGCAATAGGTCTCAGCCATGTCCGGATAGGTGGCGACATGGCGGCGCAGCAGATCGCACTGCTCACCCGACAAACCCTCGTGCGTGATGATCTGCGGCGCAAACCGCGCCAGCTTGGCCAGCAGCGGCGCCATCATGTCTGCCGTCACCTTGACCGGCAACTGCGCCAGGTGCGGGCTGCCCAGCGTCAGCACCTGCGTGGCCGGGCCGTTCAGGCGCTGCGTCCAGGTGGCGGGATTGACGGCAGGGGTCTGGGCGGTGGCGGGGAGTTGGGTGATGAGGAGGACGCAGGCGGTGAGGAGCAGGGAGTGGCGCATGGAGTGTGTTCAAAGGACTTGGACAGCAACTGGCCAGCACGAGCGCAGTTGCACGAGGGACGGATCTGAAAGCTTGCTGCATCACGGACTCTGGGCAAGCTGGAGCAGCCTGGGCGGACGGAGTTCGGGCGCTCATCCAGTATGCACTGGGACCGCTCAACCGGCAGAAGATGCATGTCGAGATAGTTGGCAGAAGCCGGTCCATTAGTTGCACAGTACATCTTATTGGTTTACACTCTGTCCAACAGTGAAGGAGAGACCATGAAATCAGCCGTTCAACTTCTGGTGATCGACCCGCAAAACGACTTTTGCGATCTGCCCGCGAGCCACTTGGGCATCGACCCCAGCTCGGGAGCCGCTCTGGCACCCGCCCTGCCTGTCACGGGCGCGCACCAGGACATGCTCCGCCTTGCCGGTCTGATTCGCCTCGCGGGCGCCGGGATCGACGACATCACCATCACGCTCGACT
>CALRVU010000370.1:0-4326 GCA_943371685.1 Bordetella parapertussis
TGCCTGCGGGCAACGCTTCTTCAGCACCGCCCACTGCAGCATGGTCTCGGTGGCGCCGTGTCGCCGCGCGTCAATCCATGACTCGTTGTCCGACACGATCACCACCAGGTCCACCTGGGCGCGTTGCTGGTTCAGCTGCGCCAGTGGCGCGCTGACATTGGTTCCCCCGCCGCCCACGCTTGCCAGTTTCGCGGCATTGCTCATCACCGAGTCCCGCGGGTTCAGCGCCAGACGCACCACCGCTTGCTCGAACGGCAGCACCAAGGCGCTGCGGTTCTTGCGGACCAGTGCGGCCGCCACCAGTGCGGCCACATCGATGCAACGCACCGACGTGGTCGCCGTGCCCCGGAAACCGGTCACCGGCGATGCCATCGAGCCGGACACGTCCGGGCAGATGACGATGCGGCCAGGCAACTCCGGCACGTTGGCCAATGCCGCCTCCATGGCGTCCTGCAACGCCTCGCGCAGCTCGGCCGGCAGGTCGGTCGCGGCCGTCCAAGCCGACATCAGCTGATACGGCAGGACACCTGCCTTGGCAATGGCCTGTCCATCGCGCAACTTGGCCGCCACGGCCTGCACCATGCCAGGCTGCTCAAACACGCCATGCCGGGCGAACGTGGCCAGGTTCTGACGCACCATCTGCCACGACCCTTGCCGTGCGATGGCGCACCAGTGTGCCGTCGTCAGCGGCAAGGCGGTCAGCATCTGGAACGGCACATCCGGCAGCGCAGGCTCCGATGCGTCAGCGGTGCCTTCCGAGCTCGCTCCCGTGGCCAGTGCGCGCTTGAATCGCTCAAAGGCCAAGGTGGCGGGCGGCAGCGCCGCCTCATCAAAGGGCCGGCCGATCAACCAGGCGAACCAGGCGGCCCGCCAGGCCTCTTCGGGCTTGGGGTGAACCATCTTCACCACGTCGGCCAGTGAGGGAGCGGTGCCCACCGCGGCATGCAGCAGCTGGGCTTCCGTCGCGTTCAGCAGCCATTGCTGCACCAGCTTCTTGGGGCGCGATCCCAGCGACTTGCGGCCAACCGCCCCGCTGCGCACGATCTGCACAAAGTTGCGCAGCAACTTCCCGTTGTTGATCACCCGCGGAAACACCGCCTGCAGCAGTCCCAGATCGCGCTGAGCCAGCACCGCAGCGAGCAGGGCCGGCATGTCCTTCATGGCACCTGCCTGCCGGGCATAGACGGCCGCCTTGGCCACGAACCGGGGTGGCAGCTCAGCGGCCAGTTGCTGCACGGCTGCCAGTTGGCTGTCTGCCGACGCGTAGTAGGTCTGACCCAGGCAGCCGGTGGCGGCCAGCTGCGCCAGTTGATGCTGGGCGCTGTAGGCGTAGGCCGGGGCCTGGGTCTGGTTCAGCGTGTTGGCCGCGGGAGGCTGCGCACCGCGCAGGGTGGGGAAGAGCGTCTTCAACATGGGGTGCTCCTTCGGTTCGTTGGTGTCGTCTTGTTTGTATGTCTTGCTTGGGTTCTCTTATTGCAACGGGTGTGCCAGCAAGCGACTGCACGGCGGGGATTGAGCTCAAGTCATTGATTGAATTGAGTATTTTTATTGATGAGAGATATTCTCGTCAGAAATCTGAGTGCGAAATATCGAGTTGAACTAGACTTTGAGCTAGTAACTTAGCCAAAAAGACAATGAGCAAGAAGACGGTGGTGGTGGGCTTTCTGGGCACGCAGCTGGACTCGGGCCAGGGCGCGGGCCGCTGGGAGAAGTGGCGGCCCACCGTCTCGCTGGTGCAGCACGAGGACACGCTGATCCACCGCTTTGAGCTGCTCTACCCCCTGCGCTACCAAACCCTGGCCGAGCTGATGCAGCGCGACATTGCGCAGGTCTCGCCGGACACGGTGGTCCATCTGGTGCCGATGGAGGTGGCCGATCCCTGGGACTTTGGCGAGGTCTATGCCGCGCTGTATGACTGGGCCCGCGGCTACACCTTCAAGCCCGATGAGGAGCAGTACTGGGCCCACATCACCACCGGCACGCATGTGGCGCAGATCTGCATGTTCCTGATGGTGGAGTCGCGCTTCATCCCCGGGCAATTGCTGCAGACCTCGCCGCCGCGCAAGCAGGGCCGGGGCGATCCCGGCGCCTATGCCCTGATCGACCTGGACCTGTCGCGCTACGACGTGCTGGCCCAGCGCTTTCATCAGGCCCATGCCGAGGCGCAAGACTTCCTCAAGAGCGGCATCTCCACCCGCAATGCGCAGTTCAACCGGCTGATCGAGGAGATCGAGCGGGTGGCGGTGCAGTCGCGTGCGCCCATCTTGCTGACCGGGCCGACCGGCGCCGGCAAGTCGCACCTGGCGCGGCGCATGTTCGAGCTGAAGAAAAGCCGCCACCAGGTGCAGGGCGAGTTCATCGAGGTCAACTGCGCCACCCTGCGTGGCGACGGTGCCGCGTCCACCCTGTTCGGCCACAAGAAGGGCGCCTTCACTGGTGCCGCCGCCGACCGCGCCGGCCTGCTGCGCGCCGCCCATCAAGGCGTGCTGTTTCTGGACGAGATCGGCGAGCTGGGCCTGGACGAGCAGGCCATGCTGCTCAAGGCGGTGGAGGAGAAACGCTTCTTCCCCATGGGCAGCGACCGCGAGGTCAGCAGCGACTTCCAGCTCATTGCCGGCACCCACCGCGACCTGCGCCAGGACGTGGCCCAAGGCCGCTTTCGTGAGGACCTGTTCGCCCGCATCAACCTCTGGTCCTACCGCTTGCCCGGGCTGGCGCAGCGGCCTGAGGACATCGAGCCCAACATCGAGCACCTGCTGGCCCGCTGGGCGGCCGAGCATGGCCAGCAGGTGCGCTTCAATGCCGAGGCACGGGCCCGCTATCTGCGCTTTGCCCGCTCGCCGCAGGCCGTCTGGCGCGGCAACTTCCGCGACCTGTCGGCCAGCATCACCCGCCTGGCCACGCTGGCCGATGGCGGCCGCATCGCCACGGCGCTGGTGGACGCCGAGATCGCGCGCCTGGAGTGGTTGTGGGAGGGCAGTGGCGCGGCCGGGCTGCTGCCGGCGCCCGCCTCCAGCGCGGCGCTGCAGCGGCTCCTGCCGGCCGAGCAGTGGGCCGCGCTCGACCTGTTCGATCGCCTGCAGCTGGAGGCGGTGGTGGCCGTGTGCCGGGCCTCGCCCTCGCTGTCAGAGGCGGGCCGCACGCTGTTCGACCAGTCCCGCCAGCAGCGATCGGTGGTAAACGATGCGGACCGGCTGCGCAAATACCTGCTCAAGCACGGCTTGCGCTGGGAGATGCTGCAAGCGGACGAGCCGGGCTGAGCGCAGCGGGCTTGAGGCAGCCCAAGCCCACCAGCGTGGCTTCCACCGCCTCGTCCAGCGGCGTGTGCGGCTCCTCGGTCAAGCTGGCGCGCAGCCGGCTGTTGTCCATGCGGATCGGCGTGGTCCACAGGTAGCGCATCTCGCGCAGTTCGCGCAGCGTGGTGACGAAGGGCGAGGCCAGGGCGAGCAGCCACCAGGGGAAGGCGCGCAGGCGCGGGGTGCTGCCGGTGCGCCGCGCCACCACCCGGGCAATCGCTTGCGCCATCTGCTGGCCGTCCTCATCCCAGTGGCCGGCCATGTGCAAGCTGGCAAAGGCCGGCAGAGTGTGGCGGCGCGCCAGCAGCTGCACCATGGTGCGGGCCACATCGGGCAGGTAAGACCACTGGTGGCCCACGCCGGGCTGGCCTGGCAGCTGGACGGTCTTGACCGCCTGCCCGGGCTTGATCAGCCCCTGCGAGAACCAGTTGTTGCCCGATTGCGGGCCGAAAAAGTCGCCGGCGCGAACCACGATGGCCCGGCAGCCCTGGGCGGTGGCGGCTTGCAGGCGCCGCTCCAGCTCGACCCGGATGATGCCCTTGCGGGTCAGCGGGCGTTGGGCCGCGTCCTCGTGCAGCACCGGAAAGGCATCCGGCCCATAGTTGTAGATCGTGCCCGGCAGCACCACCGTGGCGCCCTGGGCGCGGGCGGCCGCCAGGGTGTTGTCCATCATGGGCAGCACCAGCTCGGCCCAGCGCTGGTAGCCGGGCGGGTTGACCGCATGCACGATGACCGAGCAGCCTTGGGCGGCGGCGGCCACATCGGCGGCGTTCATGGCGTCACCGCGGTGCCAATGGATGCCGTCGATCAGCGTCGGGGTGACGGGGCGCTGGCGCTGCATCGCATGCACCTCCCAGCCCGCGTCGCGCAGCTGCCGCGCCACTTCGCCGCCGATGCCACCCGTGGCGCCCAGAACCAGAGCCGTGTTGTCGCGGTTTGCCATGTTTGTTCTCCTTCAACAGATTGCGATGAACGGAGTTTGCGAGGCTGGCGCTTGCAATGGAATTGCCCAAGATGTGCCACCCGCTCT
>CALRVU010000371.1:0-4322 GCA_943371685.1 Bordetella parapertussis
TGGAGACGCCTGCAACGGCTGCGGTGTCTGCTGCGCTGCGGAGCCCTGCCCGCTCGGCATGGTGGTCAGCTGGCGTACGCGCGGGCCCTGCGTGGCGCTCGACTGGGCAGACGCCACCGGGCAGTACCGCTGCAGCATGGTCAGCGATCCGCGCTCAAGACTGCCCTGGCTGCCCAAGCGCCTGGCACCCTGGATCAGCCGACTGGCCCGGCGCTGGATCAGCGCAGCCAGCGGTTGCGATGCCCACTGGACGCCCGAGGTGGCGACGGACGAAAAAAAGGCCTGCCCCTCAAAGGGCAGGCCTTGATCTCTCCGTGTGGCTTGAAGGTCAGAGCGCGAGTCTGGCGCGAGCCGCCTGATACTCGCGCTTGAAGCGCGCAATCAATTCGCCCGCGGGCTGCACCCGATCAATCGTGCCGATGCCCTGACCACAGCCCCAGATGTCTTTCCAGGCTTTCTTGGCATCACCACCAAAGTTCATGGCCGACGGATCGCTCTCAGGCAGGTGATCCGGATCCAGACCCGCCGCGCGGATGGACGGCTTCAGATAATTGCCATGCACTCCGGTGAACAGGTTGCTGTAGACGATGTCATCGCTGTTGCCGTCGACGATGGCCTGCTTGTAGGCATCAACAGCACGGGCCTCTTCGGTGGCGATGAAGGCCGAGCCGATGTAGGCAAAGTCGGCACCCATGGCCTGCGCCGCCAGCACGGCGTCACCCGAGGCAATCGAGCCTGAGAGCGCGAGCGGGCCGTCAAACCACTGACGAATCTCCTGGATCAGGGCGAACGGGCTCTTGGTGCCCGCGTGTCCACCGGCGCCGGCTGCCACAGCGATCAGGCCGTCCGCGCCCTTTTCGATGGCCTTGTGAGCGAAGGCATTGTTGATGATGTCATGCAGCACCACGCCGCCCCAGGCATGAACGGCTTCGTTCACATCGGTACGCGCACCCAGCGAGGTGATGACGATCGGCACCTTGTAGCGGGCACAGACCTCCAGATCATGCTCCAGCCGGTCATTGCTCTTGTGCACGATCTGGTTGATCGCAAACGGCGCGGCCGGACTGTCAGGGTTGGCCGCGTTGTAGGCAGCCAGTTCCTCGGTGATCTCGGCCAACCAGTCGGCCAGCTGCGCGGCTGGCCGGGCATTGAGCGCCGGCATCGAACCCACCACGCCCGCCTTGCACTGGGCAATGACCAGCTTGGGGTTCGAGATGATGAACAGCGGCGAGCCGATGATCGGCAGGGGCAGATTGGAAAGAACAGCGGGCAAAGCCATCAGAAGGACTCCAGAGCCATGTCGAGGACACCCGCAGCGCCTGCCGTGATGCTGTCACGCAGGCCGGGAACCTTGGAAAGAATGTGATCGGCGTAGAAATGGGCGGTGGTGATCTTGGCCTTCATGAAGTCCACATCCTCCCCGGCGGCGAGACGGTCCTCGGCCGCCAGCAGCGCCCGGCCCATCTGCCAGCCGGCCACCAGGTTGCCTGCCAGCATCAGGTAGGTCACGCTGCCGGCAAACACCTCATTGGGTTGGGTGCGCACCTTGGCCACCACGAAATCAACCACCTCCAGAAAGGCCAGCCGGGCGGCCGTCAGGCGCGCAGCCATGGCTTGCGCGGCAGGGCTGCTTCGTGCAGCCAGGGCCTGCTCGGTCAGCGCGATCTGAGCGGCGATGGCTCGGGCCGTGGCCCCACCATCGCGACCCGTCTTGCGCCCGACCAGGTCATTGGCCTGAATGGCGGTGGTGCCCTCGTAGATCGTCAGGATCTGCGCATCACGGTAATGCTGCGCCGCCCCCGTCTCTTCAATGAAGCCCATCCCCCCGTGAACCTGCACGCCCAGCGAGGTCACCTCCAGGCTCATCTCCGTGGAGAAGCCCTTGATCAGCGGCACCATGAACTCGTAATAGGCTTGATTCTGCTTGCGAGTTTCGGCATCCGGATGGGCATGGGCCGCGTCTTGCGCAGCGGCCGCTACCAGGGCCATGGCACGGCAGCCCTCGGCATGGGCACGCATCGTCATCAGCATGCGACGCACATCGGGGTGATGAATGATGGCGCCAGCCGCTGGCAGGGAACCGTCGACCGGCCGCGACTGCACGCGGTCACGAGCGTACTGGACGGCACGCTGATACGCCCGGTCAGCCATGCCGATGCCTTGCAAACCCACACCGAACCGGGCTGCGTTCATCATGATGAACATGTACTCGAGACCCCGGTTCTCCTGGCCGACCAGGGTAGCGATCGCGCCGCCGTTGTCGCCGTACTGAAGCACCGCCGTCGGGCTGGCCTTGATGCCCAGCTTGTGCTCGATGCTGACGCAGTGCACGTCGTTGCGCGCGCCCAGCGAACCATCGGCATTGACAAGGAACTTGGGGCAGATGAACAGCGAGATGCCCTTGACGCCTTCCGGTGCGCCCACGACCCGGGCCAGCACCAGATGGACGATGTTCTCGGCCATGTCGTGCTCACCCCAGGTGATGTAGATCTTCGTGCCGAAGAGCTTGTAAGTGCCATCGGGCTGGGGCTCAGCCCGGGTGCGAACCATGGACAGATCCGAACCGGCTTGCGGCTCGGTCAGGTTCATCGTGCCAGTCCAGGTCCCGTCGATCATCTTCGGAATCCAGGTGCTGCGTTGCTCGTCAGTGCCCGCAGTCAGCAAGGCCTCGATGGCGCCGTCGGTCAGCAAGGGGCACAGGGCAAAACTGGTGTTGGCCGCATTGGCCATCTCGATGCAGGCGGCATGTATGAGCTTGGGCAGGCCCTGGCCACCAAACTCGACCGGGTGATGCAAGCCCTGCCAGCCGCCTGCGGCGAATTGCTCGAACGCCGCCTTGAAGCCCGGCGTGGCGGTGACGGCACCATCCTTGAACCAGGAGGGGCTCTGATCACCTGTCCAGTTCAGCGGGGCCACCACGTCCTCATTGAGCTTGGCGCACTCTTCCAGCACAGCCTGGGCCGTGTCGTAACCGGCGTCTTCGAAGCCGGGCAGGCGGGCAACCGCCTCGATGTCCGCGAGTTCTTTCATCGCGAACAGCATGTCTTTCACGGGGGCACGGTAGGTCATCGGGTCTCCTGCAGCATTCAAATGCGTAAAAAAAGGCGCCTCGACGGGCGCCTTCAACCATCCGCCCAGTCCCCGCAGGGGGCTGAGCTCGGCGCGTCAGAGTTGGCTGATCAATTCAGGCACAGCAACGAAAAGATCGGCTTCGAGGCCGAAATCCGCCACGCTGAAGATCGGCGCCTCGGGATCCTTGTTGATCGCCACGATCACCTTCGAATCCTTCATGCCGGCCAGATGCTGGATGGCGCCCGAGATGCCGCATGCCACATAGAGGCTGGGCGCCACGATCTTGCCGGTCTGCCCGACTTGCCAATCATTGGGCGCATAGCCAGCGTCCACCGCCGCACGGCTGGCACCCAGTGCTGCGCCCAGCTTGTCAGCCAGCGGCGTCAACACTTCATTGAACTTCTCGCTCGAGCCCAACGCGCGACCACCGGAAACGATGATCTTGGCCGCCGTCAGCTCAGGCCGGTCGCTCTTGGCGATCTCGCTGCCCACATAGGTCGACTTTCCACCACCGGAAACGGCAGCGACGTTCTCGATCGCGGCAGACCCACCTTGCGCAGCCGCATCAAAACCGGTGGTGCGAACGGTGATGACTTTCACGGCGTCGGCCGACTGGACCGTTGCGACGGCATTGCCAGCGTAGATGGGTCGTTCGAACGTGTCAGCCGCCAGCACCTTGGTGATGTCGCTGATCTGGCCCACGTCGAGTTTGGCCGCCACCCGGGGCGCCGCGTTCTTGCCGCTCGCGGTCGAAGGAAACAGGATGTGGCTGTAGGCAGCGGCCACGGCCAGAACCTGCGCTGCAACGTTCTCGGCCAGGCCGTGAGCCAAGCCAGCGTCGTCAGCCAGCAGCACCTTGCTCACCCCGGCAATCTGGCCTGCAGCAGCGGCGGCGGCAGCAGCGTTGTGCCCGGCCACCATCACATGGACCTCACCACCACATGCCAGGGCGGCGGTCACCGTGTTCAAAGTCGCGCCCTTCAGGGACGCGTTGTCATGTTCAGCAATCACAAGAGCGGTCATGTGCACCTCGTAGTTTGTCTAGCTCGATCAGCCCGGCGCGCCAGCGCGGTCGCGGGCAAGCGGCAAATGGTCAGATGACTTTGGCGTCGTTCTTCAGCTTGGAGACCAGCGTGGCCACATCAGGCACCTTGATGCCGGCACCGCGCTTGGGCGGTTCGGAAACGCTCAGGGTCTTGATGCGCGGGCTGACGTCCACGCCCAGGTCAGCCGGCTTGATGACTTCGAGC
>CALRVU010000372.1:0-4306 GCA_943371685.1 Bordetella parapertussis
CCATGGAGGAGTTCGGCGAGAAGCCGCTGCACGAACAGTCGTTCTGCTACCTGGGCGATGCGCGCTTCAACATGGGCTGCTCGCTGCTGGTGGGCGGCACGCAGATGGGCATGGACGTGCACATCTGCTCCCCAGCCGACTTGGCGCCGCCGCCCGAACTGCTGGCCCGCATGCGCGAACTGGCCCTCACCACCGGTGCGCGCATCACCATCGAGACCGATCCGCTCAAGGCCGTGATTGGCGCAGACTTTCTCTACACCGATGTCTGGGTCTCGATGGGCGAGCCGGACGCGGTGTGGAAGCAGCGCATCGCCGAGCTGCAACCCTACCAGGTCAACACCGCGCTGATGCAGGCCACTGGCAAGGCCCGCACCCGCTTCATGCACTGCCTGCCGGCCATGCACAACCTCGACACCGAACTGGGCCGGCAAGTGCATGAGAAGTACGGACTGAGCGAGCTGGAGGTGACGGACGCGGTGTTCGAGTCCGAGGCCTCGATCGTCTTCAGCCAGGCCGAGAACCGCTTGCACACCATCAAGGCCGTGCTGGTGGCCACGCTGGGGACATGAAGCTCGTCGTTGCCCTGGGCGGCAATGCCCTGCTGCGCCGCAACCAGGCGCCCAGCGCCAGCAACCAGCTGGTCAATGTGCAATTGGCCGCTGCGCAGCTGGCCCGCGTGGCTGCTGCGCACAGCATGGTACTGACCCATGGCAACGGGCCGCAGGTCGGCCTGCTGGCGCTGCAGGCGGCCGCCTACACGGCTGTCGAGAGCTATCCGCTGGATGTGCTGGGCGCCGAGTCGGAAGGCATGCTCGGCTACCTGCTGGAGCAGGCGCTGGCCAATCTGCTGCCACCCGGCCGGCCGGTGGTCAGCCTGCTGAGCCGGGTCGAGGTGGATCTGCAGGACCCGGCCTTTCTGCAACCCACCAAGCCCATCGGCCCGGTCTACCCCAAGGCCGAGGCCGAGACGCTGGCGGCCGCGCGGGGCTGGACGATTGGGCAGGATGGCGCCGGATGGCGCCGGCTGGTGCCCTCGCCCCGGCCGCTGCGCGTGCCCGGCCTGCCGGCCATCGCCTGGCTGCTGGAACACGGCGCGCTGGTGATCGCCGCCGGCGGTGGCGGCATTCCGGTGGCCGCTCGCCCCGACGGCCACGGCCTGCAGGGCGTGGAGGCGGTGATCGACAAAGACCGCTGCAGCGGCCTGATCGCCACCGAACTGCAGGCCGACTGCCTGGTGATCGCCACCGATGTGGACGCGGTGTACCTTGACTGGGGCCTGCCCAGCCAGAGCGCTGTGGGGCGCACCACGCCCGAGGCCTTGCAAGGGCTGGCGTTTGCCGCCGGCACCATGGGCCCGAAAGTGGAGGCGGCCTGCCGCTATGTGCAGGCCACCGGCGGCCGGGCCGCCATTGGTGCGCTGGGCCAGATCGAAGCCCTGCTGGCGGGCACGGCGGGCACGCAGATCACCCGCGACAAAACTCAATAGGCCACGGTCATCTTGTCGGTGACATGGCTGACGCCGGTGGTGCCCCAGGCGGAATGGGTCGCTGTCTCGCGCTCGGCCCAGTTGACCACCGTGCCCGAGAGCGTGACTTTGCCGCCGTCCACGGCCACCGTGATGTTCTTGGCATCGGCCACGGCGCTGCGCTTCAGGGCCGCTTCGATGTCGGACTTGACAGCCGCCGCACTGACCGAGGGCGCCAGCTTGATCTGGTCGCTCAGGCCCGTCACGCCCATGAGGTTGCGCACCGCATCGGCAGCCGTCTGGCGCTGGTATTGCCAGTCGAGCTGACCACTGAGAGTGACCCAACCGCCTTCGACCAGCACCTTGACCGCGCCGGAGGGCAGCACCGTCGTCCACTCCAGCACGTTCTCGACCGAGGCGGCGATCTCTGAATCCGTGCGGGCACTCAGGCCGTCCAGATGCACTTTCAGCTCGGTGGCCATGGCCCTGACGCCGGCCACGCGCTGCGCGGCGCGCTCAGCATTCCATTTCTCGGCATAGCTGTCGACCTGGCCGGCCAGCGTCACCACACCGTCCTTGACCTCGACGCCGATGCGCTCGGCATGCACCGAGGGCTCCCACTGGAGTTCGGCATTCACGTCCTGCTGCAATTGCTTGTCGGTCTTCATGGTGAGGTTCCTTGGGGTTGGGAAGAGGCTCAGCTTGACGCGCCCGACTGGCCCGGTCTGTGCGACCCCGCACCCACTGAAACCCACGCCGCATGCGCCACAACAACGGGGGGAAGCCCGCTCTCATCGAGCCCTGACACAACACGGTGGCGGCCACACTCAGCTGCTTATGGCCCAACATCCCCACCCCCGTCAGCAGCCCGATCCCCGCCCCGCCCCGCCCAGCGAGCCGAGTTGGGACATCGCCTTCACTCGGCTGTCGCAAACCCTCTGGCCGCTGGTGGACGGCTATGTGCGTGATCTGGCCCAGCAACTGCTGGCCAGCGGACTCTGCACCGATGCCCAGGTGCGGCAAACGCCACGCGGCCTGTCCACCTTTCTCGCGGTCACCGGCCCGCGCGGCCTGCTCTGCATCGTCGAGGTGACCTTGATCGACGGCATGGCCGTGCGCCAGGGCCCGCGCGCCGCGCTGGACATCCGCCTGCTGGACGCTTGCGGCGATGTGGCCGTGGCCCGGCTGGGCCGGCATCTGCCCGTGGGCAGCCGCCCGGGCCTGGCCACCGAAACCCTCGACGACTGGGGGCTGGAGCTGGCTTACACCACCGCACTGGCCGCCGGCCTGGCGCGGGTGGCCACCGTCACCTACCTGCTGATCCTGGCCCACTTCGACCACCAGCAGCCCGCCGCGCCCTCGCACTGAGCCGGCGCGGACCCTGAGGCGCTCACTGCCAGCCGTAGCGGCGGATGTAGCAGCGCTTCATCCAGGTCGTCAGGCTGCAATAGCCCAGCAGGATGGCGAACAGCCAGGCAAAGTAGGCCGGCGGCAAGGCCTGCAGCTTGAGGTAGCCCGCCAGCGGCCCCTGCGGCAGCCACAGTCCCAGGGCCATGATGATCAGCGTCATCGCCATCAGCGGCGGCGCGGCCCGGCTCTGCACAAAGGGCAGGCGCGGCGTGCGCACCATGTGCACCACCAGGGTCTGCGTCAACAGCCCCACCACAAACCAGCCCGACTGGAACAGGATCTGCTGCGCCACGCTGTTGGCATCGAACACCCACCACATCACGGCAAAGGTGATGATGTCGAACAGCGACGAGATGGGCCCGAAGAACAGCATGAAGCGCCGGATGTCGGCCGGATGCCACTGCAGCGGCTGGGCCACCAGCTCGGCATCGACCCGGTCAAACGGGATGCCCGTCTGGGCGATGTCGTAGAGCAGGTTCTGCACCAGCAACTGCAGGGGCAGCATCGGCAGAAAAGGCAGAAAGGCGCTGGCCACCAGCACGCTCAGCACATTGCCGAAATTGCTGCTGGCCGTCATGCGGATGTACTTGAGCATGTTGCAGAAGGTGGTCCGTCCCTCCACCACGCCAGCGTCCAGCACCTGCAGGCTTTTTTCCAGCAAGATGATGTCGGCGGCCTCCTTGGCAATGTCCACCGCCGTGTCCACCGAGATGCCGATGTCGGCCGCGCGCAAGGCCGGCGCGTCGTTGATGCCGTCGCCCATGAAACCCACCACATGGCCATTGGCCCGCAGGGCGCGCACGATGCGCTCCTTGTGCAGCGGCGTGAGCTTGGCAAACAGGTGATGTGACACGGCGGCGGCTTTCAGGTCCTCGTCACTCATGGCCTCGACCTGGGCGCCCAGCAGCACCTCGCCCGCCGCCAATCCCACCTGGCGACAGACCTGCCGCGTCACCAGTTCGTTGTCGCCGGTCAGCACTTTGACGGCAATGCCATGCGCCGCCAGTTGCTGCAGGGCGGGCGCGGCCGACTCCTTGGGCGGGTCCAGAAAAGCGATGTAGCCGATCAGCGTCAGGCCGGCCTCATCGGCCACCGAGTAAGTGTGCTGGTCGGGCGGCAGGGTCTTGACGGCCACCGCCACCACCCGCAGGCCTTCGGCATTCAGGCCGGCCGTCACCGCCTGGGTGCGGGCCAGCAGGGCCGCGTCCAGCGGCTGCACCGGCATGCGCCGGGCGCCGTCCAGGCTGGCGTCGATGGCCTGGCCCTCGGGCTCGGGGCTGCGCGCATGGGTGCAGGCGGCCAGCACCTCCTCGACCGCGCCCTTGCAGATCAGCTCATGGTGCACCGCCTGGCCGTCCACCAGCGCCGCCACCACCACCGACATGCGCCGGCGCTCGAAGTCGAACGGCACTTCGTCGACCTTGCGGTAGG
>CALRVU010000373.1:0-4303 GCA_943371685.1 Bordetella parapertussis
CAATTGGAAGTACGGGGAGCTATGTCGAGCGCTTATTAAGCAAGAAATTGAGCATGAACTTGCAGTCAGAAACTCAGGCCAGACGAACGCGGAGCTAGAATTTCATCATATATGCGATATCGAGTATGAGGATGGCGCAAAAATGGTAACAATCGTGGGCGTCTTTTGCTCACCCAGCGAACGCTCGCTATTGGATCAATGTCATTTTCAGTCGCTTGACTTCATGCCAAGCAACAAGCAAGCGATTCGCATCAATGTTCCAAAGCTAACAATTCGTGAGTTTCGAAGACTGGAGAGTCAGTTGCCACTGCCCGCGGGCGGCGTACTTGAGCTGGGCACCATCCCAATTGCTGAGGCTAGGCGCTTTGAAAGCTTATACCGATACTTGCCAAGCTTTGCTGTAATTGAGGGGTGATTGACCCAAAGCCAACCGATCGCCCCAAGCAGCCTTCGGGATAAGTGGAGAGACATTCGAGTCAGCGGACTATCCTCACCCCCACCTGCACGCTCCTCGGCGCCCCCGGCGCCACGAACAGCGCCTCGCGCGCGGTGCCGGTGAATTGGCCTTGCGCATCAAACACCGTCTCGGCCAGGGCACCAAAGGTCTCGAACCGGCGGTTGGTGGCGTTGTGGAGGCGGGCAAAGAACGCCAGGCCGGGGCGAGGGGTCCAGTTGGCGTTGAGGTTGAGCAAGGTGTAGCCGGGCAGGCTCAGGTCGTGGCCGGCGGTGCCGCCATCCTCGATGCGGCCGTCCTCATTGCCCAACACGCCGCGTTTGGACAAGGCTTGCAGGTCGGCGCCCATGCGCCAGGCAGGATTCCATTGCCAATCGGCCCCGATCTTGAGGCTGTGGCGCGGCAGGCCGGCCATGGCCATGCCGGGGCGCACGGCGATGTTGCGCTCGCCCATGCGCAAGGTGTCACGGGCCTGGTAGGTGGCGTCGAGCCGGCTGTAGCTGGCCTGGGCGGTGACGGGGCCCCAGTGGCCGTCCCAGGCCAGGTCCCAGCCCTGGTGGCGGGTGCGCGCCAGGTTGCGAAAGTAGCCCAGCTGGCTGGTGGCGCTGACGCTGCCAAAGACGATGTCGTCGCGGTTGTCAGTGCGCCAGGCCGTCAGTTCGACATGCTGCGGGCGGGCGCCCATGGCCTGCCAGCGCAAGCCCAGCTCGGTGCTGGTGGACCGGACCTGCTTGAGGTAGGGATCGGACTGCAGACCGGCCGGCAGGCGGCAGGGCTGGTCGGGGTCGGCACAGCCCAGCTCGATGACCGTGGGCACGCGGGTGTTGCGCGCCAGGTTGGCAAAGCCGGTCAGGCCGCTGCCCAGGCCTTGCGTGATGCCCAGCGCGGGGTTGAGGCTGCGGTAGCTGAACTGCTCGCGCGGCTGGGTAGTGTGCACTCCGGTGTCATCGTCCACCGCCGTCAAGGTATTGCTGACCTGGGCCTGGTTGGCGCGCAGGGTGGCGGTCAGGTGAGTGGCCTCGGCCCAGCGCCAGGTGTCGGTGACGAAGGCGCCCAGGTTCCAGCTGCTGCCCTGCACGGCGGCGCTCAGCTCGGCGGGTTCATCGCCAGCCTGCACACCGCGATCGGGGGTGAAGCGGCCCGCCTGTTCCAGCTGCTTGAAGCGCACCTGGGCGGCGTCCAGGGTCAGGCCGACTTGCCATTGGTGGGCGCCGTCGTGGCGGCTCAAGGCCACCGCCAGGCCACTGGCGCTCTGCCGGGCGGCGCTCCGGTTCCAGGCCGCATTCAAGTCGGGCTCGGCGGGGTCGATTTCCTCCGCAGCGTCGCCATTGACCGTGTCGCGCTTGGTGAAGCGCGCATAGACCAGGCCGCTCAACTCGGCTGCGGCGGTCAGGCTGTGCTGCAGGTTGAACTGCCACTGGGCGAGCTGGTTGCGGCTGCGGTCAGGGTGGCTGTAGACGGCGGCGCGGCGGGTGGCGTACAGATCAGGCGTGCGCTCGACTTGGCCGTCAGTGCCCTCCTCCAGCGTCCAGGCCGGTGTCAGGCCGTTGCCTACCAAGTTGCTGCGGGCCAGCAAGAGGCTGCTGTGCCAGGCCGTGTCGCCCTGGCTGCGGCCCAGCTTGACCAGGGCCTGGCCGAGGTCACCGGCCGAATGGTCGCGCCAGCCGTCTTCGGCAAAGCCGCTGCCGCCCACATAAAAATGCCAGCCGGACTCATCGCGCTGGCCATGGCTCAGGTCCAGCCGCACACGGCCGTTCTGGCCCAGCGTCAGCTCGGCGCGGCCACCGGTCTGGCTCAGGCCGCTGGCGGTGGTGAAGGCCAGTGCACCGCCCAGGGTGTTCAAGCCAAAAGCCGGGTTGGCACCGGGCACCAGGCTGATCGACTGCACGGCAAACTCGGGGATCAGGTCCCAGTTCACCACGTCGCCAAAGGGCTCGTTGATGCGCACGCCGTCCAGGTAAACCGACAGGCCTTGCGAGGCACCCAGCATGGCCGACGCACGGTGGCCGCGGTAGGTCAGGTCGGCCTGGTACGGGCTGCCCTGGATGTCGTTGACCAGTGCGCCAGGCACGCGCCGGGCCAACAGATCGGTGGTGTGGTCGGCCTGCGCGGCATCCAGTTCGCCGCGGCGCAAGACCAGCGTGGTGTAGGGCAGCAGCGCCCGATCGATGCCGCTCCCAGGCAGAGGCGAGACGCCGATGACTTCGACGGCCGGCAACGCGACCGGGGGCGCGGGTTGGGCCAAGGACAGGGTGGGCCAGAGCAAGGCCAGGTTGAGGTGCGACTTCATGCAGACTCCAAGGGTGGTGGGTTCATCCAGCGGCGGCGCGGGCCAAGCCCAGGCGCTCCACCGCGCGTTTCTCGGCGGCATAGGCCTCGCGCATGGCCAGGCCGTAGTCGGCCGGGCCCAGGTAAGCCAGTTCCTGGTCGTAGCGGGCCAGCTCGGCGATGTGGGCGGCGTCGAACATCGCGGCCTTGAAGGCCTCGTGCAGGCTGCTGAAGACGGCCGGCGGCAGACCATGCGGGCCGGCCAGGCCATAGGGCGAGGTGGCGACGATGCCGTGGCCCAGCTCCTTGAGGGTGGGCACCTGCGGCCAGCGCCGGGTGCGCTGCTCGCCAAAGGTGGCCAGCAAACGCAGCCTGCCGCTGTCAACAAAGGGCGCAAAGCCGTTGGAGTTGACGCCCACCTGCACCTGGCCGGACGCCACGGCCAGCATCTGCTCGGCCGTGCCTTTGTAGGGCACGTGCACATAGCTCAGCTGGCGCCGGCCCAGCAGCTCGTCCATCACCAGATGCGGCGTGGTGCCCACGCCATTGGTGGCCACGGTCAGCTCGCCCGGCTTGGCCTTGGCCAGCGCCAGCACATCGTCCAGGCTGCGCAACGGGCTCGCGGCGGGCACGACGATGCCGAAGGTCACACCGCTGATCTGCAGGATGGGCGTGGTGTCGCGGATCGGATCCCACAGCACGCGCTGGATCCAGGGCGCGCGGAACACCGGCTGCGGCAGCTGGGCGATGGTGTAGCCGTCGGGCGGGGCCTGCTGCAGGATGGGCATGCACAGCGTGCCACCCGCACCAGCGCGGTTGTCCACCAGCACCTTCTGGCCCAGGTGGCGGCCGGCCAGCTCGCCCAGCAGGCGCAGGCTCAGGTCGGTGGCACCACCGGCCGGCCAGGGCACCCACAGGGTGATGGGCCGGTTCGGAAAGGCATCGCCGGGCTGGGCACGCAATGCCGATGGCGACAAGCAAGGCATGGCCAGCGCGGCCGCCAGCCGGCCGATGGCACGGCGCCGGTTCATTGCCATGTGCTCAGCTCCAGGGTCAGCTTGCCACCGGTCAGAAAGGTGCTGTTGGCCGGCTCCTCGCGGGTCAGCAGCACCAGGCCGGGGCCGGGGCAGTACCACTCGGTGGTGGTCAGCGGCAAGTCGCGCCAGCCACCCACCGGGTCGGCAAACAGGCGCAGCTTGGCCTGGCCCACCACCTTGACGCAGCCGGCGAACTCGCCCGCACGGGTGCGCACGGTCTGGCCAGTGGCCTCGATCACATAGTTCATCGGAATGTCGGGGTGGGCGTGACGCAGCTCGCGCGGAAACTCCTGGCGGCGCTGCAGCAGATAGGCGGTGGTGCTGGCCTGCCAGCTGGTGCCCGGGGCGACGGGCTGCTTGAGCACATAGCGCGGCGCGGTGTCGGGATGGGGCTCGCCGTCCAGCTCGGACTGGCTGGCCACGCGGTAGATGCCGGTGGCATCGGCCCGCAACCAGTAGTCGGCGCCGCTGTCGCTGTGGCGGCGCCAGGCGCTGCCGTCGGGCAGGCTGCGGTCTGGCCCCAAGTTGCGCAGGGTCAGCAGCT
>CALRVU010000374.1:0-4297 GCA_943371685.1 Bordetella parapertussis
ACGCAGGACTGGACCATGGTCTACCTGCCCTATTGCACCGGTGACATCCATGCAGGCAGCGCCGTGGTGGTGTATGACGACGCGACCCCCAGCCAGCCGCGCATCCAGCACCATCAAGGTCAGGCCAACATCAAGGGAGCATCGCAATGGCTGCGCAACCATCTGGGTCGACCCGACGATCTGCTGATGGGCGGATTCTCGGCAGGCGGCGTCGGCTCCACCGTCAACTACGCGACCATGCGCGACACCCTGGCACCGCGGGGCCGCAGCAGCCTGCTTGCTGACTCCGGTCCGCTGTTCAGCGCACCCGCCGGGTCCAATCGACAGGAATCCCCTTCCCTGCCGCTGCATCAGCGGATCCGGGCCGCATGGGGACTCGACACGGCGCAAGGGATGATCACACGCTTGGCACAACGCCTGCCGGCCATGGACAGCAGCAACATCGGCACCCTGGCAACCGGTCTGGCCCGCCAATTCCCTCAAGACCGGTTCGGCTACATGGCCTTCCAGACCGACGGCGTGTTCTCAGGCTTCAGCTACCTCGACTTCCATCCTGAGGTCGCGGAGCAGACCGACCCGGAACTGCAAAAGCAGATGCTCAACGCCCTTTGGCGCACGGACCTCGCCCGGTGGTTGCCCATCCTCGCTGCCGAGCACAACGTGGACTATCACGTGCCCTTCTTCCGGGATTTCAATGAAGCCCACTGCCTGACGATTGTCGACTTCTCCGGCACGGGCATTGAAGAAGCCGGCCTGAGCGACCTGTCACCTTTCGTGAACGCCGTGCTCGATCGCACGGCCCAGATGCGCAATTTCGAAACCGACAACACGTCGGACCTGAGTCAGGCACTGAGCCCGATCCTGAAACTGCTCAACTGGCTGACCCAACTCTTTGTGTGACTCAGCGGGCGCCCAAGCCCTCGAAGCAGGTCATCAGCAACAGCTCGATGATCTGATCATCGCTGAACTTTCCGGTGCTCTTCATCACACCCAGCACCGGATCGCAGGCGCGGGCGAACAGCGTGTAGAGGATCAACTCCGGCGGCAACGCTGGATTCAAGGCTGAATTGGCCTGCGCATCCAGAATCCACTCACCCAACAAGTCGCTGACATCGTTGAGCTTGTCCAGATAGGCCTTGTGCGACATCAGCGTCGCCCGCAGGCTGGAGTTCTGGGACGGCAAGGACGGCATCTCGCCTGCCAGTTGCACCTCCATCGTCCAGCGCGCCACGGCCTTCAAGCGCTCAAGCGACGACAGCGTGGGCGCGCCAGCTGCCGGCCTGGCCAGAGCCGCCATGAACTCGGCAGTCCGGTCGAGCACCCGCACCATGGCGGCTGCCGCCAACTCCTCTTTCGAGCTGAAGTGCCGGTACAAGCTGGCTTTGGCGATCCCCACGTCAGCGGCGACTTCGTCCACCGTCATCAAGTCGAAGCCCTTTTCGGCCAGCAACCGGTTGACCGACGACACGATGGCCTCTTCGCGCACCCGCAAGACCTGCTCTCTGAACGAAATCTTTACCATGTGCCCATTGTATGACTCCCCAGTCCAACAGTGACCGGAGAGTTCGCACAGGACAGCGCTGCGCCAGAGACGTCAAGCCAACGCGGCGCACTCAACCCAGCACAAGTGCGGCCACATGGCTGTACAGCGGAATGCCCACCAGAATGTTCAGTGGAAAGGTAATGCCGAGCGACAGGCCAAAGTAGATGGATGGATTGGCCTCCGGAATGGCATAGCGAAGCACCGCCGGCACCACGATGTAGGACGCGCTGGCGGAGAGCACCATCAGCAATGCGGCGTCGCCGACCGGCAGTCGCAGCAATACCGACACCAACAGAGCGATGGCAGCGTGGACCACCGGCCCCAGGCTGGCGTAGGCCATCAAGACTGGCGACTTGCCTCGGATGGAGCCAAAATTTCTGGCCACCATCAAGCCCATGTCCAGCAGGAAAAACGACAGCAGTCCCTTGAACAGGTCATCAGAGAACGGCGCCATCACGGCCTTGCCCGCCTCGCCGCTCAAGAATCCGACCACCATGGCACCGAGCAACAACAGATGCGCGCCGTTCGTGAAGGACTCATGGAGGATCTTGCTCACCGGGGCGGCGGCGACGGGTGGTTCAGCGCTGTCCACCGCTGCGTCTCCAGAATCGGCCGCCGAAACCTGCTGCGTTCGGCCATGGCGCAATGCATTGGCCAGCAACACGGCCAGGACGATGGCTGGCGACTCCATGATCACCAACGCAACGGCCATGTGACCGCCAGGGCTCATGGACAGGGACTCCAGGTGCTGCATCGCCGTCACGAAAGTCACCGCACTGACGGAACCATAGGACGCAGCGATCGCAGCGGCATCAAACGGGGCGACGCGCCGCTTGAGGAACTGGTAGCCGAGCACGGGCACGATGAATGCCATCAAGATGGCAGCCAACAAGCTGACCAAAACCGCGGCGTTGAAACCCGATTGGGCCAAGGCGAATCCGCCCTTCATACCCAGCGCCATCAAGAGATAGAGCGACAGAAATTTTGCGATGGCCGGAGGGATCTCCAGATTGGAGCGCAGGGCTCCGGCAACGACGCCAAAGACGAAAAACAAGATGGCGGGGTCGAGCAGATTTTGCATGGGCACGGTCCTTTGGGCGGCCATGCTAGATGGTTCAATGCATCAGTAAAAATCGATTCTTTGAGCAGAATGCATAGAATTTAATCTATGAACATCACTTTCCGGCAGCTTCGCTTGTTCCTCGCCGTCGCGGAAACCGGAAGCGTCAGCCGCGCGGCGCACCAGTGCCATGTCACTCAGCCCACCGCATCCATGCAGCTGAAAGAAGTGACCGAGGCGGTCGGCCTGCCACTGTACGAAGTGGTGTCCCGCCGCGTTCAACTGACCGATGCGGGGCGTGACCTGGCCCAGACCGCGCGCGGCATCGTCGACAGCTGGGCCGCGTTCGAACAGCGGATCGACGCCACGCAGGGCCTCACGCGCGGCCAGCTCCGCCTCGCCGTGGTCAGCACAGCCAAGTACTTTGTGCCAAAGATGCTGGGCAGCTTTTGTGCCCGGTATCCTGAGATCGATGTCTCGCTCGAAGTACAGAACCGGGATGGCGTGGTCCAGCGCCTCAGGGACAACCTGGACGACCTCTACATCATGTCCATGCCACCGACCGATCTGGACTTGGACGATCGGGTGTTCATGCCCAATCCACTGGTCCTGATCGCTCCGAAGAACCACTCGCTCGCAGGGCAAAGGCCCGTCGGGCTGCTTGAACTGGCGTCCCATCGCTTCATCTTGAGAGAGCGAGGATCAGGCACGCGAATGGCCATTGACGACCACTTCAAACGTTCGGGGTTCAGGCCGGATCTGCGGCTCGAACTCGGAAGCAATGAGGCCATCAAGGCATCCGTGGCTGCCGGTCTGGGAATCGCCGTGGTCTCGCTGCACTGCCTCAATGGCCAGTCGATGGGGGAGCAAGTCAGCATCCTGAACGTCGAGGGCTTCCCCGTCCATTCACAGTGGCATGTCGTTACCCCCCGACGCAAGAAGTTGTCCCCAATCGCCGAAGTGTTCTTGACTCACCTGCTGAGCGAAGCCACCCATTGGGCGGGGCAACCCAACGAATGACGGAAGACCCCTGCCGGATGGCATCAGCGTCAGAACGGTCAGACGATTCGCACTCCCGTACGCCACAGCATCAAAGAAAAAGCCCTAAGTCGTTGATTACTTAGGGCTTTTTGCCTTAAATGGCCCCTTGTGGAGCCTTGAATGGTGGAGCCGGGGGGAATTGAACCCCCGTCCGCAAGCCATCGCCAGGAAGATCTACACGCTTAGCTGTCTGATTTGAATCTCACCGCTCCGGTCGCGCAGCAGCACGCTACCGGAATGGCCAGTCACCCAATCTCGCCCGCAAACTTGTAACCCGCTTGCGAACCAGCCAATGTGAATGACTTCTCAGCTTTCCGTCTTGCGACATGAGCCCGGCCCATTGGCCAACCGTTGAGAAGCTCAACCGCAATTAAGCGGCGAGTGCGAACGTAGAGTCGTTTGCAGTTACTTTGTTTCCAGTGGTTTAACGAGCGAACTGGTGCTCGGCATGCCCTATCCCAACTCCGCACCCACGT
This sequence comes from Bordetella parapertussis, assembly GCA_943371685.1. Taxonomy (GTDB): domain Bacteria; phylum Pseudomonadota; class Gammaproteobacteria; order Burkholderiales; family Burkholderiaceae_C; genus Ideonella; species Ideonella parapertussis_A. The sequence continues at coordinate 4,121 of CALRVU010000374.1, forward strand.
CGAAACCAGGTCGGCCCCAGGAAGACTGACAGTTTAGGCCAGTTTCAGACAGTTCAAGAGCTCAGCAGGCGAATTGATCGTCCAATCGGCCTTCCACTCGTCGATGGCAGGACCATCGCCCAGATAGCCCCAGCCAGCAGCCACGGTGCGCATGCCCGCGGCGCGCCCGGCGTCGAT
>CALRVU010000375.1:0-4289 GCA_943371685.1 Bordetella parapertussis
ATCACGCGGCTGATCAAGCTCAACGAGTACAAGCGGCGCCAATCGCCAGTCGGCATCCGCATCACCCATCGGGCCTTCGGTCGGGATTGGCGCTATCCGATCACTTCGAAGTTCCGTGCTTAAATCTGCAATCATTGATCCGTGCACATTGCACGACCGGAGCGCCCCATGAAGCAGATCACCGCCATCATCAAACCTTTCAAACTGGAAGAAGTTCGCGAAGCACTGGCCGAGGTCGGCGTGTCGGGCCTGACGGTGACTGAGGTCAAGGGCTTTGGTCGGCAGAAGGGGCACACCGAGCTCTATCGGGGTGCCGAGTACGTGGTTGATTTCCTGCCCAAGGTGAAGGTCGAGGTCGTGGTCAAGGACGTGGACGTGGATCGCTCGATCGAAGCCATCGTCAAGGCCGCCAAGACGGGCAAGATTGGCGACGGCAAGATCTTCGTCGTGCCGGTGGAGCAGGTGATCCGGATCCGCACGGGCGAAACGGATGAGTCGGCTGTCTGAGCGGGTCTGAGCCGAAGCTCAGAGTGTCTTGAAGCCGGAAGGCCCTGAGGAGCTGCCGGATGGGCCAGGCCCGGTCTGCGCTTGGGCATGCAAGGTGTCCAGCAGCCTCGCTGGGTCGCTGTCGACATGCAGCATGGCTTGCTGGCGGGCATCGATGAAGCCGGCGGCTTCGGTGTGGCGCATGAAGCTCAGCAGCGGAGCATAGAAGCCCGCGGTGTCGAGCAGACCCACCGGGCTGCGATGAAAGCCGATGTGGCGCCAGGTCCAGACCTCGAACAGCTCTTCGAGGGTGCCGATCCCGCCTGGCAGCGCTACGAATGCGTCCGAGGCCTCGGCCATCGCCTGCTTGCGCTCATGCATGGTGTTGACGACCCGCAGTTCGTCCAGCCCGTCATGGCCGATCTCGCGGTCCTGCAGCAGTCTCGGGATCACACCCAGCACCGTGCCGTGAGCCGCAAGCGCTGCATTGGCGACGATGCCCATCAGGCCGGCCTTCCCACCGCCATAGACGAGGCGCCAGCCGCGCTCGGCGATCAGCCGGCCGATCTCGTTGGCTGCATGGGCATACCGTTCATCGGCGCCCGGGCGCGACCCGCAGTAGACACAGACTGAAAACGGGGCGGACGGCGTCATCGGGACTGGGTGGTCTGCCGTCTGGGCTCAGGGCGTTTGCGGACTTTGCGTCTTCTCCACGCTGGCGGTCTTTGAAGGCCGCCAGGTGATCAACCGGGTACCGCAGAGTGCATCGTGCAGAAACTGGCGATCGGGGTGCAGCCGGGTCAGCGCTGCGTAGGCACCGACGCCCACCATCAGGGTCAGGGTGATGGCTGCGCCAGAGTGCAGGCCACTGAGCAGCAGGGTGAGCAGGGCCGGCGCGAACCAGAGCCAGGCCGCTGCAAAGCGCGCCAGCGCCCGCCATTGGCTCAGAGGTGCGCCGTGGCGGTCAACCACTCGCACATGCCACGCGCGCATCGCCACGGTCTGGCCGCCATGAACCCAGAACCAGCAGAAGTAGACGGCAAGGGTCAGCAGCAGGAACAGCTGCAGACCCAGGGTGCCGACGCGTGCGTCACGCATCTGGGTCAAGGTGGAGTACAGCCAGCCGCTGATCATCAGCACCCCGAAAAGCAGCACGCCCTCATAGAGGAATGCGGCCATGCGTCTTGCGAGCGCCGGGGTAACGGGAAGGTCGGCAGAGGGCGCCACTGGGGCGAGGTCGGTGGAGCTCACGGGTTTGCGCTGTCGCCGGTCGCGGCACTGGCTGCGGGCGCCGGTGTGGGCGGCGCCGGCCGGGCTTCGACGGGCTTGGGGGTCTTGTCGACGGTGGGGCGTTTGGGCAACAGGGTGGTCTTGTCGACTTGCTTGCTGTCGGCGTCAATCTTGAGGCGGCCTGCCGGTTGATGCACCGGCGGCGCAGGTCGACTGTTGATGAGGCTGGTGGTGGCGCCTGTGCTGCTCTGGACCACAGTGGCTGCGACAGCCTTCGGTCCGGGGGCGGTCGTCGGCTGGGGCGGAACGCGATTGGATTTGGGTGCCTGCGCATCAACCGGCGCGCGGCGGAGTGCTTGGGCCGAGCGTTCCGGCTGGTTCGGGCCTGAGGCGGCATTTGGCGCCTTGGCTGCCAGGGCCGCCCGCTCTTGTGCCGGCAGCGCTTGATAGGCTTCCCATCGCTGCTGACGATCGACCTCGGACAGCTGCTTGGATTGCTGGAAGTTCAGCCGAGCCTCGCTGCGCTGTTGCGGACTCATCCGGGCCCAGTCGCCCATTCGTTGCTGCACGCGCTGCTGTTGTGCCGGCGGCATGCCCGGAAAGCGGGTCGCCAGTTCAAGCCATTTGCGGCGGCTGTCGGCCGGCAACTGGTTCCAGTCCTTAGCCAATGGGGCCAGCGCGCCTTTCTGGGATGCGCTCAGAGTGGCCCAGGCGGGCCCCTCGATGACCGGAGCGGGCGTTTGCGCCCAGCAACCGAAACAGGCCAGCAGCAGGCTGGCCAAGCACAGCAGACGACTCATGCGGTGGGGCAACATCAATTCAGTCGTGACCGGCGCGCAGGAATTCGATGAAGCCTGCGTCGGTGTAAGCGCCTGGGGGCAGCTCGTCTGCCAGAAGGGCTGAGTCGACATCGGCCGCAGCCAGCACTTGCGAGCGGTCTTCCCACTCGTCAATCAGCACCAGACCCGCCAGCAACAGCAGCAAGGGCATGATCGATCCCAACCCGAGCAACCAGGAGGGCCGCCGTGCCAGCACCCCGACGCCGCGCTGGGAAACTGCCACCGTGCCTTGCGAGCGCCGCGTGGCGCGTGCGCGCTCAAGGGCCAGCTCACGACTGTGGCGCAGGCGCTCTGAAATGTCGTGTGGCGCCGCGCGGGACTGCTGGTTCAAGGCTGAGGCGACGCGCAGCCCGAAGCGAGCTTCGACGCCGACCTGTCCGCGAGCCGTTTGACTCGGCTTCATAGTGATGGTGTTCATGGCCTGATTCCCTTGGCGCCCAATACTTTTGCAAGTGCATGCACTGCCCTGGAGCAATGCGTCTTCACGCTGCCCTCCGAGCAACCCATGACGCTGGCCGTCTCGGCGACGTCCATTTCCTCCCAGTAACGCAGCAGAAATGCCTCGCGTTGACGGCCTGGAAGGTTTGAAACGGCTTCCTCGATGATTAGCAAGGTTTGTTCCCTGCTGACGATGTCGGCGGCGCTCTCTGCGCCCATGCTGCCTTCGACCGTCTCCAGCATTTCGAGCAGGTCGAAGTCGCTGCCGTCCTCACCTGCGCCCTCGAAGTCGGACAGGTTCTGCATCACTGCATTGCGCACCTTGCGCCGGCGGAACCAGTCCATGGTGGCGTTGGACAGGATGCGCTGGAACAGGAGGGGCAGTTCAGCCGCTGGTCGGTCAGCGTACTTCTCGGCGAGGCGGATCATCGCGTCCTGCACGATGTCCAGCGCAGCGTCATCGTCGCGCACGGTGTAGGCCGTGCGCTTGAATGCGCGCTTCTCCACGCTCTTGAGGAAGTCTGAAAGTTCTTTGTCGGTGGCCAAAGTTGCTGAGAGCGCGACCAGGCGCCCGTCAATTCAGTGGCGATTATCTCACTTGCCCGGGGCAAATTCGGCGGGAGTCGGGAACAGTGCCATAATGTGCGACCGCACAAATGTTGTGTGGTCTGGTCTCAAGCCACCCCGACCGCGGGGGCGCCCCACCAAGTGGGCGCAGGCAGTTGTTGATCGCGCAGGTTCCGATTCCGCCTCACGAGGGTGCGAGGAGGGGCACCGAAGGTTTTTCGTCAGAGAAAATCACAGAGGTTCGAAAATGAACATGTCTGCCGCGGATTTCAAGCGTGGTGCCCCCAATGAGGGTCGCGCACAGCCGCAAAATACTTCCCCCATTTCCTCCCCCAAAGACCCGAACGGGTCGCAGATCCTCGTGCGCTGCTTGCAGGCCGAAGGGGTCGAGTTCATCTGGGGATATCCCGGTGGTTCGGTGTTGTACATCTACGACGCCCTCTACCAGCAAGAGTCCATTCAGCATGTGCTGGTGCGCCATGAGCAGGCTGCCGTCCATGCGGCGGATGGCTATGCCCGTGCAACCGGCAATGTCGGTGTGGCCTTGGTTACGTCCGGCCCCGGTGTGACGAACGCCGTCACGGGCATCGCGACCGCCTACATGGACTCGATCCCGATGGTCATCGTCACCGGTCAGGTGCCGACGGCCGCGATCGGACTCGATGCCTTCCAGGAGTGCGACACCGTCGGCATCACCCGCCCGATCGTCAAGCACAACTTCCTGGTCAA
>CALRVU010000376.1:0-4273 GCA_943371685.1 Bordetella parapertussis
GTTGCATCCCCTCCAAGGCCTTGCTGCACGTGGCAGCGGTGATGGACGAAGTCAGCCACATGGCCGATCTGGGCGTGGACTTCGGCGCGCCGACGGTCAACATCGACAAGCTGCGCGGTCACAAGGAAAAGGTCATCGGCAAGCTGACCGGTGGCTTGGCCGCCATGGCCAAGATGCGCAAGGTGACCACCGTGCGCGGTCTGGGCACCTTCCTGGACCCGTTCCATCTGAAGGTGGAAGAGACCGGCGGCGACGCGCAGGCCAAGACCGGCAGCGCCAAGGTGGTGAAGTTCAAGACCGCCATCATCGCGGCCGGCTCGCAGGCCGTGCACCTGCCGTTCTTCCCCAAGGACGAGCGCATCGTCGACAGCACTGGCGCGCTGGCCCTCAAGGCCGTGCCCAAGAAGATGCTGATCGTCGGCGGCGGCATCATCGGCCTGGAAATGGGCACCGTCTACTCCACCCTGGGCGCCCGCCTGGACGTGGTCGAGATGATGGACGGCCTGATGCAGGGCGCTGACCGTGATCTGGTCAAGATCTGGCAGAAGATGAACGCGCCACGCTTCGACAACATCATGTTGAAGACCAAGACCGTGGGCGCCGAAGCCACGCCTGAAGGCATCAAGGTCAAGTTCGAGGCAGCCGACGGCACGCAGAGCGAGCAGACCTATGACCTGGTCCTGCAGGCCGTGGGTCGCACGCCCAATGGCAAGAAGATCGGCGCCGAGGCGGCCGGCGTGGCCGTGACGGACCGCGGCTTCATCAACGTCGACATCCAGATGCGCACCAATGTGCCGCACATCTTCGCCATCGGTGATCTGGTGGGCCAGCCCATGCTGGCGCACAAGGCAGTGCACGAGGCGCATGTGGCGGCCGAGGTGATTGCCGGCGAGCTGCAAGGCAACAAGGAATTGGCGAGCGCCGCCTTCAATGCGCGGGTCATCCCGTCGGTGGCCTATACCGATCCGGAAGTGGCCTGGGTCGGCCTGACTGAAGACCAGGCCAAGGCCCAGGGTATCAAGGTCAAGAAGGGCCTGTTCCCCTGGACGGCTTCGGGCCGTGCCATTGCCAATGGCCGGGACGAGGGCGTGACCAAGCTGCTGTTCGATGACTCGCCCGAGGCTCATGGCCACGGCAAGATCCTGGGCGGCGGCATGGTCGGCACCCACGCCGGCGACATGATTGGCGAGATCGCCCTGGCCATCGAGATGGGCGCCGATGCGGTGGACATCGGCAAAACCATCCACCCGCACCCCACGCTGGGCGAGAGCATCGGCATGGCGGCAGAAGTGGCGCACGGTAGCTGCACCGACCTGCCACCCGGCAAGAAGTAAGCGTCGCGGCGCAGACTGCTGCGCTGCTGAACGATCAAAAGCCCGAACCGGCAACGGCTCGGGCTTTTTTCATGCGGGCATCGGGCGCTCAGCGTCCGTCGCGGGTGCGCAGCGAAATCTGCGTCAGACCCTCGAACTGGCAGAGGTCAAGCAAGTGGACGATCTGCTGATAGGCCGCCTGGGTGTCGCCGTCGATCCGCACCGGCGGTTTGGGGCTTGCGGCAGCGGCCGCATGCAGGCGCTCACGCAGCACCGCCTGCGTCACCCGCTCGCGCCCCCAGTACAAGCCGCCTTTCGCGTCAACGCCGAGGACCAGCGGTTCGGGCGCGGCCGTGGCCGGATTCAGGGAGACGGCCGCTGCCGGCAGCGTGATCGGCAGGGCCTGCACCGGCTTGCTGGGGTCCTGGTGCTTGAACGAAGTCGCAACCATGAAGAACATCAACAGAAAGAAGATGCAGTCGATCAAGGCGATCAGACTGATCTCGGGCGCTTCCTCTTCACCAATGTCGATGCGCATCAGGCGGCTCCCGGCCGCACGCAGGCGTCGAGCGTGCGCTCCAGCTGCTCTTCCAGGGCCAGGCTGCAGACCACCAGCCGGTGCCGGAAGAAGTGGTGCAGGGCCAGCGCCGGCAGGGCCACGGCCAAGCCAGCCGCCGTGTTGATCAAGGCCTTGGAGATGCCGCCGGCCAGCAGCGTGGCGTCGCCCACGCCGCCAGTGTAGGCAATCACATGGAAGGCCTCGATCATGCCGATCACCGTGCCCAGCAGGCCGACGATGGGCGCCACCGTGGCCACCACGGCCAGTGGATAGGCCCGCTGCTGCTCATGGCGCAGCGCCCGGGATGCCACCTCGCCAGCGCGGCTGGCCAGCACCTCGGCCGGCCAGCGGGCCCGGTTCTGCAGCAAGAACTGCAGCGTGCGCGCCAGCACGCTGTCGTGGGCGGCCAATTGCTGCTCGGCCTCCTCGAAGCGACCGGCTTGCCAGAGCGGCACCACCTGATCGACCAGTTGGGGCGGCACGATCGAAGCTGGGCGGAAGCGATGCAGGCGCTCGATGGTCACGGTGATCATCAGCACCGACAGCGCGGCGATGACCCAGATGCCGGCGCCGCCGGCGGCCAGTTGGTCGAAAAGATTGAGTGTCACGTTCAGGCTCGCGCAGGCTAGGCAGTGGATGGGGGTTCAGCAAGTAGGATCAAGGTGCCAGCACGACCGAGAAGAAGACTCGGTCGCGCTGGTTGTGCAGTTTGAGCAACAGGCGGTGCACGCCTTGGGTGAGCGGAACCCGGCGGTGGCCCTCGGCCAATGCCAGGCTGGCCACTTGCTCGTCCGGCAGGTAGAAGGGCGGGCGGTACCAGGGCTTGTCACCGCGCGGGCTGGTCCAGATCAGTCGGCCGTCCAGCCACAGCTTCGAGTCATCGTCGGCGGCAATGGTGAGCCACAGGTCCTGGGCCTCTTCCAGATGCAGCTCGGTGTAGGCGTAGTAGACAGCCTGCTCGGCCCGTTCGGGTGGGATGAAGGGGTAGAAGCCGCGGCTGGCGTACTGCCAGGTGAGCGAGCGGCCGTCCTGACCCCGGTAGACCGCGTCCAGGTCCACCTGGTCCTCGGGCGGATGAGGTGCATCCAGGGCCTCGGGGCCTGAGCCGTCAAACGGGCCGATTACGTACCAGCTGTCCAGGTAGACACGGTTGGCATAGGCGCCACCCGCGCCGAAGCTGCGGCCTGCGCCGGTGCGCAGCCAGCTGGCCTGGGCCGATGGCGGGCGCAAGAACGGGTTGAGGTCAGCGTCGCCGCCGTTCTTGCCCTGGCCGCTGCGGCCGGTCAGGTCCAGGCTGCTGCCCGGCACCAGCACCGGCTCGCCGTCGGCAAAACGGCCCTTCGGCGCCGCGTCCTCGGGGCGCGCGATCCAGCCACCGGCCTCGCCGCGCACGTTCTCGCGGTTGATCGAGCGCCCGCCCTGCACGCCGACCACACCGACCCGGCCCTGCGGCGGGCCGTTGCGGAACTCGGCCTTCAGCTGCTCACCGACGGAACGGGGAATGCCGTCGGCGGGCCTGCGCTGGGCGAGGGGCGCCGGGCCGGGCGCGGCCACCTGCCCGGGCTGCGTGATGGGGGCCGGGCCGGGCGGGATGCCGCCGCCGGTCGCGCGCACGCCATGGCGCTGTGCATCCAGCTGGGCGCGCTGGGCTTGCAGCGCTGCGTTGGCGCGTTGCTCCAGCTTGGCCAGCGCCTCGGCCGGTGGGGCAGGGCGCTCCGCCTGGCGGCTGGCTGCTGCTCTCGCCTCGATTTCGGCATCGGCATCCGCCCGGGCGTCCACCTCGCGGCGCGCGTCCGCCAAGGTCTGCCCGGTCAGTCGAGCCAGTGCGGCCGCTTGCAAGGCGCGCTCGGCCGCGTCGATCTCCCGGCCCAAGGCCTGGGCTCGGGCCAGCAGTTCGGTGGGGGAGGCCTGGCTCAATGGTGCCGAGGCACTGAGCGGCCGGCCAGCGGCTTCGGACAGCCGCCGGGCGATGTTTTCCATGCGCTCGACCCGGTATCGCTGGGCCCGCGCCTCCGTATCGGCCCATTGCTGTTCCTGGCGCAGCCGGGTGGCGGCCTGGTGCGCAGGGCGCCCGGATTCGCCCAGCCCTGGCAGGCTCAGCAGCACGCCTGCCAGCAGGGCGTGCATGGCGATCGAGCCCATCAGGTGAGGATGCGCGGCCAGCAGCCCCAGCGCCCGGTTGCCGGCGCGTTGGCTGAGGTGGAACGATCCGTTCGACGCGACCGGGTTGGCGTCATCCTTGGCTTGAGCGGCCAGAAGGTTGGGCGGTAAAGGGGGCTTGTTCATCGGCTGCACAGCATCGGTGCTGGATGTCGCGCGGGCCAGCCCCCTGTCCGCTTTCGGGCACCTCTTGGCAGGGTGCCGGCTTTGGTGTTTCAGCCCACCGGGCCCTCGGCCACGA
>CALRVU010000377.1:0-4245 GCA_943371685.1 Bordetella parapertussis
CGACTCGGCCTCTTCCTGCGCCAACTGCGCCTTGAGGGGCCCGGCTTCGGGCAGGGCGCTGTAGCCTGGATAGCGAACCAGGCTGAGCTCGCCCATCACCGCCGCGGACAAGCGCAAGCCTGGCTCCGGCATGACGCGCAACATCTGCAACTGGCAGAGCAGCAAGGCTTGCGGCTGGAGCTGCGGCGCCAGCAGGCCGGACAACTCGCCATGGGTGCAGATCACCACCCGCTCGGCATGCAAGGTGGCCTTGGAGGTTTGCACCCGGGGCGTTGCCACCTCGCGCACCGACTCTCCGAACCGGAAGCTCACCCCCCAGGCCTGCGCCAGCCAGCGCGCCAGCCGGCCGATCGCCGTGCGCGACTCCACTCGCAATTCATGCGGGCTCCACAACACGCCCTGGACATCGTCAAGCTGCAGCTCGGGCGCGCGGCGGGCCGCCTCCTCGGGGCTGAGCCATGTGCAGCCTTCTGCCATGGGCGTGGCCAGAAAGGCCTGGATCAGCGCCGCCGCCCGGGGCCGTCGCACCGGCAGGCACAGGCCCCGATGCAGGATGTCGATGCCGGCCTGTGGCGCCACCTCGGCCCAGACCTCGCGCGAGCGTCGGGCCCGGCGCCAAGTGTCTCCGGCGGCCTGACCGCTGACGGTGATGAAGCCAAAGTTGCGGATGGACGCACCAACGCAAGCGGCGTCCCGCTCCACCACGCAGACCCGCAGGCCCCGTCGCGCCGCATGAAACGCATGAGCCAATCCCACGATGCCCGCGCCCACGATCAACACATCCCAGTGATCGGCGCGATCGGCTGCGGACTGGGTCATGAGCGGCTGGGTGGCGTTGGGCATGTCAATTCAAGTCAGTGAGGTCGCAGCGGCGAGCCACTCAAGCGCCGCTGGACAGGCCCATGGCCTGGAGCGCACGGCCGGCCGCATCCACCGCCTGCAGCATCTCCTTGCGGCCGATGGCGCCGATGCAGCCCACGCGGAAGGTCTCGACCTCGGTCAGCTTGCCGGGGTAGAGCATGAAGCCCTGGGCCTTGGCGCTGTCGTAGAAGGCCTTGAACTGGTAGCGCGGGTCGGTGGGGGCGTGGAAGGTGACGATGATCGGCGCCTGGATGGCCGCCGGCAGCAGCGGCTTGAAGCCGAGTGCCGCCATGCCGTCGATCAGGGCTTGGCAGTTGTCGGTGTAGCGCGCCAGCCGGGCGGGCTGACCACCCTCCTCGCGGTACTGCAGCAGGGCCTCACCCAGGGCCGCGACCACATGGGTGGGCGGGGTGAAGCGCCACTGACCTGTGCGTTCCATGTACTGGTGCTGGTCATGCAGGTCCATGGCCAGCGACTGACTGTGGCCGGCACAGCCGTCCAGCACGGCCTGGCGCAGCACCACAAAGCCCATGCCCGGCACGCCCTCCAGGCACTTGCCGCTGGCGGCGATCAGGGCGTCAAAGCGCAGGCTGCGGGCATCGATGGGCAAGGCGCCGAAGGAGCTCATGGCGTCGATGATCAGACCCCGGCCGAGCCGCTCGCAAACCTCGGCCACCGCCGCCAGCGGGTTGAGCACGCCGGTGCCGGTTTCGCAGTGGATCAGGCCCACGTGGCTGATGCTGGAATCGGCCCGCAAGGCGGCTTCCAGGGCCTCGGGCGAGACGGGCTGGTCCTCAGGCCGGCTGAGCAGGGTGGTGCGCCGGCCGGCCAGGCTGGCCAGCTTGCCCATGCGCTTGCAATAGGCACCGTTGTCCAGCACCAGCAGGTGGCCGTCGCGCGGCACCACCGTGGTCACGGCGGCCTCGACGCTGAAGGTGCCACTGCCTTGCAAGGGCACCAGCACATGGCTGCCATGGCCATGCACCACCTCCAGCAACTGGTGGCGGATGCGCGCCGTCAGGGCATTGAAATCGGCATCCCAGGAGCCCCAGTCCTTGAGCATGGCCAGCTTGGTGCGCAAGGTGGTGGTCAAGGGGCCGGGGGTGAGGAGGATGTTGTCGCGATCCATGGCGTCGGGCAATCTGGAGAGAAGGAAAGGCACGTCAGCGGGCGGGCTCAGCGGGGCTCGCCGCGCCAGGCCTGGGTGCGGCGCCGGGCCCAGTGGCCCAGGCCCAGATAAAGCAGGGAAACCAGGCTGGACGTGGCCACGATCAGCACGGCCATCGCCGCGGCCGCGCCCACTTCACCGGCTTCATCCAGGTTGAGAATGGCCACCGAGGCCAGCCGGGTGTCGGGTGAGTACAGGAAGACCACGGCCGAGATGGTGGTCATCGCATTGATGAAGAAATAGCGCGACACATCGATCAGCGCCGGCAGGCACAGCGGCAGGGTGACGCGCCAGAAGGTCTTGTAGAACGGTACCTTGAGCGAGGCCGATACCGCCTCGAACTCGGCGTCGATCGCCTTGAGTGCGGTGAGCAAGGTCAGGTGGCCGGTGGTGTAGAAATGCACCACGGTGCACAACACCAGCAAGGCCCCGGTGCGGTAGAGGAAACCCAGCGGATTGCCCGGTGCATTGAAGAAGAAGATGAAGCCCAGGCCCAGCACCAGACCGGGCACGGCCATGGGCAGCATGGCCAACAGGCGGATCAGCGGCCGGGCCCAGTCCAGGCCTTGCGTCTTCTCCAGCAGGTAGGCACCCAGCAGCACCAGCGCCGGGCCGAGCACTGCCGTGCCGGCGGCCAGTTTCAGGCTGTTGAGCAGGGCCACGTCCAGTTCGGCATCGACCAGGCCCACCAGATAGTGGTTCAGGCTGGGCGCCAGGTTGTAGGGCCAGAGGGTGGCGAAGGAGGCAAACACCGCCATGCCGAACATGGCCAGCATCAGGCTGCAGATGAGCGCGCAATAGGCCAGCATCAGCCGGTCAAACGCCGGTGCGGGCTGCGGCCGCAGGGCCACGGCGCGGGCGGTGAGCAAGGCGTTCTGCTTGCGCTGCACCAGGTGGTCCACCGCAAAGGTCAGCACCGCCGGCGCCAGCAGCAGCAGGGCCACCACCGCGCCGCGCTGGAAGTCCTGCTGGCCGATCACCAGCTTGAACACGTCGGTGGCCAGCACATTGAAGTTGCCGCCCACCACCTTGGGGATGCCGAAGTCGGTGATGACCAGGGTGAAGCAGACCATGGCCGCCGAGATCAGGCCATAGCGCGCACCCGGCAGGGTGATGGTGAAGAACTTGCGCCAGGCCGAGGTGCCCAGCGCGTCGGCCGCCTCGTAGAGCCGGGCGTCGGCCGTCGTCAGCGCCGTGACCAGGATCATCAGCACATGCGGGAACACCGCAAAGCACTCGGCCAGCACGATGCCCGAGGCGCCATAGATGCCCTCGAAGCCCAGCGCCTGCCAGAGCTCGCGCGCCAGGCCCTGGTTGCCGAACCAGTAGATCAGCGAGATGGCGGAGAGCAGCGAGGGCGCCAACAGGGGCAAGAGACTGATGCCGCGCAGCAGGCCTTTGCAGGGCATGGCGCTGCGGGTCAGGCCATAGGCAAAGGCGAAGGCCAGCGGCAAGACGATCAGCGTGACCAGCAGGGACACGCCCACGCTGTTGGCCACACTCTCCAGCAGGGCCGGCGAGGCCAGGTAGCTGCTGAATGCCGCCCAGCCACTGACCTGCCCCGGCAGATCGGTGCCGGGCGCCACCGCTTGGTGAAACAGCGCCAGCAGCGGGGCCAGCAAGCCCACGCCCAGCACCAGCAAGACCAAACACAAGCCAGCCGGCACCCAGCGGGCGCCGGCAGCGGGCTGCAAGCGGGGCAAGGCGGGTGCGCTCATGTGGGCTTCATGCGGGTTTCAAGCGCGGCTCAAGCGGCAAAAGCCCGCAAGCGTTCCTGGCGCAGACCCAGGCGCAGCACCTGCCCCGGCTGCAGATTCATCCCGGCCATCTGCTGCAGCGAGAACTGCACCTGCACCGGCCGGTCCGGCAGCTCGGCCAGGTGGAACTCGGCCAGGCCATGGGCACCCAGAAACTCCAGCTGCAGCAAGCTGCCCATCACGCTGGGCTCAGAAGGCGCGTCCGCAGCGTTCTGCAGCAGCAGGTCTTCAGGCCGCAGGAACAGGCAGACGGGCGTGCCCGCCGCGGCGCCGGCGGCCGGCCCCTGCCCGCATTGCAGGCGCAGGCCGGCGCAGTCAAACCAGCCCTCGCCCAGGGACGTCGCCGGCAGACGGTTGACCTTGCCGATGAACTCGGCCACGAAGGGCGAGGCCGGCTCGCGGTAGATCTGCAGCGGCGTGCCCACCTGCTCGATCACACCCTGGTTCATGACCACGATG
>CALRVU010000378.1:0-4244 GCA_943371685.1 Bordetella parapertussis
CGCAAGCGACTATTAGCCGCTCCAATCCCAACTCATGAAAACAACTTCGCCTCTTTGTGCTTTGCAATACAGCAGAGCGTATACCCACTCGGTTGAGGCGCTGCACACGCTTTGCTGCTCCTCTGGAAATATTCGCGAACGCCTTTCACAGGTAGACCCAGAATACTTTTCACTCGAAGCAGAAGCCTACCCAGAGCACGGAATTATCCGAAAGTCTGTAGGCGAGTTTCGTGGCCTCGTAATGCGATTCGAGCCAGAGTCACCGCACTCACTTGGCGGGAGCGATATGGCAATCATAGAACGGTCGCACTACACAAAGCGCACTTGCAGGTCCGAGCTCATTCTGAGCATTCACCAAGGGTTTTCTTCCTGGTCGCAGCGTGACGCCTCTCAAGTCAGTCGCGCCAGGTAGTTGATTTCTATGGAGGTTCTGCATGCATGCGACTGACTTTCAGGACGATTTTCGGTGTCCGCAGTCCGATTACTTCGCTAACCCCTCATGTCAAACGCTAGGAGTCCCATGCTCTACACCTTTGCGCTTCTCAGGTCTCCACTGAAAGTCACTGCGGCTGACGGGGATGCCTTCGCTCACTACTTTGGCGGAACCGCTGCGGAACTTGGGCTCGATCCGCAGCGATATACTCGTACGCTTACGCTCGACCTTAATGATCCGTCACTGTCCTTTCTGAGGTTCCCGAGAAGCATTGTGCAGCTGCCTCTATTAATGGACTTTGCCGAAGGATACATTTCGTACTCGTTGAAAGCAGATGGGGCAGTAAAGCTTCACTCACCGGCGAGCACCAAAGCAGAGTCACTACTTGACGAATCACTCGAGGAGCATCCGGCTCGTCTTGATTGCATTCCGTACCGGCAGTACCGTGCCGCACTACTCAGGTCGGCCGTCATAGACGAGACATTCCTCTCGGAAGAAGACCTGGCAGAAGTGCGGCTCTTGGGTGAAGATTTCTCGCAGATTGGAGGTAGCCTCCTCCAAGGCTCAAACTATCACCCCTATTGCTCGAATCCTGAATGTTCTGGATTTGGCACGCAGGTCACCAGCTCGTTGGCATCCATCGCTAGGGAGCCTGCTCCTGGGATCAGTCTTGGGTTTCTGCCGAACGACCCAGCGGTTGAGTTCAGTCTGTGCCAGAGTTGCCACTCCATATCCGGCACCGTAATAGTCGATTGACGGCGACGCCTAACCATTTGGTCAATCGACCGTGCAACGGCATAGTGCCTTTGCCCGCGAAAGAGTGAGGCTTATCATCAATCTCGCGGCCAAAGGCACTACGCCGCTACGCGCCGTTTACCTCAAACGTTGAGGTTGTAAAAATCCCCGACTGAAAATTTTCAGCTTTTTTCTTCGATAAGAAACGCTTCAGAACCGCGTACAAGCCAGAGTTTCGACTTGGGCAAGGGGTCAAGTACCCCCCCCAAACATCCCCTTCAGTCCGATGGTGGAGTTTCTTTACAACCTCGTTAGGCGTCACATGATGAACCGACGCTCATTCTTCTCCGTTTTAGCTTGCTCCACTGCAACACTGGCATGCGCACAGTCGACGCCAGCGCCAACCTACTTGGCAAACCAGAACTCGCTCGATGGAATTCGCGTCGACAAGAAGACCGGACAAGCGAGTTTCGTACTCATCCTCGATTGGCCACTCGATGGGCCAGGAACGCTGGATGCTGCGCAAAGAAAGCTGAATCGGTACTACCGCGCGAAAAGACAGGGACTGCATGTCACCCGGTATCCTGAGCTAAATCCAGCGCTGCCGGTAGGCATCCGCATCTTCCATCTGCCAGCCAAGACCCCCTTCGCGCAGAAGGTCCTCGCCGCAATTGAACGCAGCTCGCGACGCTACGGGTTCACGCCTACGCTCGAGAGTCGCTCCAGTATCGAAGGCCCGTCACTCTCGCGTTCGTGAGGAACAATGCGCACTCCGGTGATGTATCGGTAACGCCCAACCCCTCGCGCTAGCGGAGAGCCAACGGCGTGCCGCCTGGCCCGCGAGGCCGTGCTGGGTATCATCGGCCTCAAACGTTAGACAGCACCCATGACGATCGCGAGCGTTCGGATCTACTACTACCCCAAGGGCAAGCGGCGCGAGCTGAATCTGTCGCGCACACATTGGGGTTTCGCAGAATGGTTCGAACGAAGGTTGAAGCCCATTCGAGAGCAACTGCGCGGTCCCGAGGCCCAAGGAGTCAACATCGTCAACCTGATGCTGCGTGAAGTCCCGGGACAATCACCGCAGCAAGACCAGTGGCTGCAACGGTTCAATTCGTTTGAATTCAACTTCCTCTGCGATTTGCGGCCGTTGGATGATGCGTCCCCAATGGAAAACATCGCGAAGTTGATGCCGTTCTATGGGGTCATTGCCAGTCAGGCGCCATGGCCACAGGTTCGTGCGCTGTCGGCACCACTCTCAGAGCCGTTGACAGATGAAGACCGGCGAACGCTGAGCCCCTTCTTGCAGTGGCCACGCGGCCCAGGGGGTGAGGGATACATTGGGAGATTGCTGGGAGGTGCAGGTGCTGTCTGACCCGTCGCTCGAGTGGCCCTCCAGCAGCTGGCCGCACTCCGCTCAGCAGGCATTCATCGCACCGTGCGGCCAGCCGGTTTCGGCCCCTCAGCTCCAACGTTAAGCGTCAAAAACACATGCTCGTAGCTGGTCCTTTCATTCTTCGTCCCTATCGCGAATCCGACGCCGCGGAGATGAGTTCCGCCGTCCGCGAGTCGGCGGAAACCGTTGGTCGCTGGATGACGTGGGCGAAGCCAGACTTCAGTGACTACGACGCTTTGTGTTGGTTTGAGTACTGCAACCAATCACGCGCAGCAGGAGCAGCCCACGAATTCGGCATCTTCAGCCTTGCCGGGAAGTTCGTCGGCGGCTGCGGACTGAACCAGTTCTCCGCACTCAACAAGCTTTGCAACCTCGGCTATTGGGTGAGGCAGTCGCACCAACGTACAGGCGCCGCCACGGCGGCCGTGTTGGCGCTGCGCGAACTGGCGTTGCATCGCCTTGACCTGTCTCGAGTCGAGATTGTCGTGGCCGAAGGCAACGTTGCAAGCATCGGCGTAGCTCGCAAAGCGGGTGCAACCCATGAATGCCTTGCCAGAAATCGCCTTCAACTGCATGGCAAGCCCGTGTCGGCACACGTCTTCTCGTTCGCCAGCGATGTTGACGCCTAGCTCCTCCGTCAAGAGGCCTTCGCCCATGTTCAGAATCGCCCTGGTCGGTGGTCTTGGCCTGCTCCCTCTATGGATTGCCATCGTCAAGCTCGTGAGTGGCAGCTATCCAAACCAACCACCTGACTACTGGAACGTCGCTCCGTGGATCCTGCTGCCTGGCCTCGTCGCCTCGGCAGTGACCTTCGTGATCGCAATCGCTGTTTCAGGGGCTCTCGAGAGGGGCATCGCGAGACACGCGAGCGGGCTTCGCATCGGGCTCGCACGAAGTTCCAAGGTCGCAGCCGTAGTCTCCCTCGCCGCCCTAGCCGCCTGGTGGCATGGCCAGAACACGGAGGCGGAAAACCGTGCGCTCGCACTGCAGTTGGCCAAAAGCGACGGGTCCATCTCGCGGGCAGTGGGAGCCCATCCCACACCCATCATTTCCTTGGTCACGATCATCCGAGGCGAGAAGTACGACGTCACAGTTCATGGCAACGGGACCATTCACGCAATCATCAGCGTGTCCAAGGTCAACGGCAAGCGCACTGCGAAACTGGACTGCATAGCACGCTACCCAGCCAACCCAAAGGACCCCTCAACTGATCCATGCGCACCAACGTGACATCAGACCTTCACAACTCGCACGAGGTGCGTAGCCCCTCCGTCAAGGGGACTGGGCTGCGGCCAACCCACTACGACGAGCTTTAGACATCATGAAGACCCTCCTCTTCCCGGCTCTCTTTCTCACCTGTGTCACGGCGCAGGCGGCGCCGACGGCAGGATCCTTGAAGGTTGCACAGCAGATTGCGGCGCAGCACCCGAAAGTGCGTTGGGACTTCTCAACGTTGGTAGAAGGCGACTTCAATGGCGATCGCAAGACTGACATCGCAGTCATTGGGTACAACACGGAGGGTGTCTTGATCGCTGTGAACATTGCGACTTCGACCAAGAAGGCTGGGCCCACGCAGCTTCTTCAGTTTGCAATCAGTCCTTCCGTACAAGCCGCAATCTGCGAAGCACCTGCACAACTTCAGGTGGAGAAGCTGCTTTGCGCACCCATGGCCGACTCACT
>CALRVU010000379.1:0-4224 GCA_943371685.1 Bordetella parapertussis
ATCGTGATGAACGATCCGCATTTCGACCCGCACTTCACGGCCGGCCACGACGCGCCCGACGGCGTGCCACATTTCAGCCCGGCCTTGCAGGCTGAAATCGACTTGGCCAGCGCGAAGGCCGATGCCGTCTACACGTCCATCGGCGGCACTGCCCACTGCGTGCTGGGCATGCTGGAGCACGAGCGCCCCTTCGACTTCACCCTGGAACACGACCCAGCCGTGCCGCTGCTGCCTGGACGTGAGCCGGTGCCCGGTGCCATGGTCCGCGAGGCCCTGGCAGCCACATCCTTGTTCCGCCACCAGCGGGCGCTGCGACGCTTTTTGCCGACGGCGCTGCAGCGGCCAGTGGTCCATCTGGAGTCGTCACCGCCGCTGCCACAAGACCAAGTGGTCAACAACCTGGGCGGCTACCGCCGGTTGCTGACCCCGCGCGGCGTGGCACCGGCCTCGGTGCGCCGCAAGCTGTGGCGTCTGCACTCCCAGATGGTGGCCGAGGACTGCGCGGCCGCCGGCATCGAGTTCCTGCCCGTGCCGGACTCGGTTCAAGACGAGACCGGCCAGCTGTTGCCCCAAGCCCTGTCACCCGGCGACCCCACCCATGCCAACGACTGGTACGGCCGCCGGATGATCGAGCAGATCGTGTCCCGGCACCGTCCGGGTTTCAGCATCGCGGAGCAACAGCCATGACCCATCCCTACGCCCAGCAGCCCGACCATGCCTTCTGGCGCCAGGCGGTGGCCGATCCGGCGGCCCAGGACATCGGCCTGGTCGACCCCGTGGTGGCACCGGCCTTCCACATCGACCGCCACCAGCGCATTGCCACTGCGGGCAGCTGCTTTGCAGAGCACGTGGCTCGCCACCTCCGCCAGGCCGGCGTGCGGCCCTTCATCACCGAGCAAGCCCATCCCATCGTGCCAGCGGCCGTGGCGCAAGCGTTCGGCTATGGCCAGTTCTGCGCCCGATATGGCAACGTCTACACCTCGCGCCAGCTGCTGCAGTTGATGCTGCGGGCCTTCGGCGAATTCACACCCGCCGACAGCGCCTGGCCCACTCCGCAGGGCCGCTGGATCGATCCCTTCCGGCCCCGGGTGCACCCGGTCGGCTTCTACTCACGCGCCGAGCTCGAAGCCGATCGCGAGATCCACTTTGACAGCGTGCGCCGCATGTTTGCGCAGGTGGACGTGCTGGTCTTCACCCTGGGCTTGACGGAGACCTGGGCCTCGCGCGAAGACGGCGCCGTCTACCCGGTCTGCCCCGGCGTGCTGGGCAGCCAGTTTGACCCCCAGCGCCACGAGCTGCTCAACCTGGGCGTGGACGAGGTCGTGGACGACGTGTCGCGAGTCATCGAGCTGCTGTCCTACATCAACCCCGGCGCTCGGCTGGTGCTCACGGTATCGCCTGTGCCCCTGGTCGCCACCGCCGGCGACCGCCATGTGATGGTGGCCACCAGCTATTCCAAATCGGTGCTGCGCGTCGCGGCTGAGCGCCTGTCACACGAATGGCGCGGCGTGGCCTATTTCCCGTCTTACGAGATCATCACCGGCCACTACCACCAGGGCCGCTACTTTGCGCCCGACCTGCGCAGCGTCACCGACGAAGGCGTCAACCATGTCATGCGCCTGTTCCTGCATCACTACCTGGGGCTGCAGCCCGCTGCCAGCGGCATAGCCCACCTCAGCCCGGCGGCGCCGGCCATGGATCGGCGGACCGAGGAGCTGATCAAAGTGACGCAGACCCACTGCGATGAAGAGGCACTTTGCCGTTGAGGCAAGCCCCAGACCCACCCACCCGCTGATCAGCGAGGTTTCTCGGCCTTGGCCATCCGCCGCTGCCAATGCGCGACCTCGCCCTGCGTGCCGAGTTGCTCAAGACGCAGCGACTGGGCCTCGACGGCGGCGCAGCCGGACGAGGTGCGCAAGTCGATGCCTGACAGCGCATTCAAGTCCGCCTCGGATTGCTGGTAAAGAAAGGTCCTCAGCTGCTCCACTGCCCTGGCTGCATCGTTGTGATCGTCGCCCGTTCGCTTGGCGATCGACTGGCCGATGCTGCGCTGCAGCAGGTCGCCGCCCACCGTCATCAGCATGTTGGCGGTCTGGCGGCAGACCTGCAGCCGGTTGGCGTCGGTCAGCGCATCGGCGGCGCAGTAGGCCGAAAGCGACTGCAGCCCATGGAGCGTGTCCACGCCGCCGACGGCCACGCCGATCAAGCGCACCGTGGTTTCCAGCCTCGGCATGCCAACCACGTCCGGTGGCAGGTGGGCCATCGCGATGCGCATCAAGGCGGTGCTGCTCGACGCACTGCGCTGAGCGTTGGCGGCGCGATGCATGGCATGGTGCTGACCAGCGACGTCGCCAGCCGCCGCGCGCTCTGCCGCCAGCGCCAGCCAGACCTGGGCGTTGTCCGGCTCCAGGCTCGCCCATTTGGCCACCGAGAATCCGCCACAGCTGGCCCGCATCGCCTCGGCCGGCCTCAGACAGGCTTGCCAGGCCAGGCTTTGCACCAGGCTCGAATCGCTGCGCTCGGCCAGCACCAGCAAGGCCTGCAGCGTCCCGGCCTCGCCATCCCGGGCTTCCTGCGCCTTGATGGCGCGCTGCAGCACCCTGTCGCAAGCCGCGTCATCGCCGTCAGGACAATTGGGAAACCGCTGGGCGAAGGGCGTGCGCCGAAGGTACAAAGCCACGGCCTGGGCTTCGACATCGCCGCTGCCGGCCAAGGCTTGCAACAAGGCCTGCTGCGCCCGCGCGTTGGCGGCCTCGCTGGCCGCCGTCAGCAACTTTCCGGCAACGGGCTCGGGGCCGCGCGCCAAGCCCAGGCCGCAATGATCCTCAGGCCCGGCTCGGTAGGCCGCACGGGGCTGCGATGCAGACGCGCCACGCGATTCGACGGCGCCAGGCTGCAAAGCGGGCAGCCCGTTGCCCGGGCTTGACGGCGCGAGCTCGGAGCCGCTCAGCACGGTGCCGAGGGCGGAGGGGGCGGACGGGACGGACGCGGCTGGCGGGCGCACCCGCCCCCATCCCGCCCAGAGCAGCCACCCGACGGCGGCCAGCAAAGCCAGAGCCACCAGCCCACGCCAGGAGCGCTGCGTCATGCGCTCAACCAAGCGGCGCACCTTTCGCCAGCTGCCGTCAAAGCGCCCCCGCCGCAATCGCCTCGCGCACCGCGCTGATCTGGCGCCGCGACACAGCCAGCCAGTCGCCGCCGGGGGCCACCTGCACGGCCCAGGACTCGCCGGCGTCGTCGGCGTCAACATCACTCAGCACGCGGCGCTCCAGCCGGCGCACCGCCGCCTTGGCCACCAGCGCATTGCGGTGGATGCGCAGCACGGCGTCGCCCAGGCGCTGCTCCAGCTCGCCCAGCGGCTCGTCCAGCACAAAGCTGTGATCGGTGGTGCGCAGGGTCACGTACTTCATCTCGGCGCGCAAGAACACCACCTCGGCCACCGGAATGCGCAGCACCCGGCCCCGGTCGCTGATCACCAGCACGGGCGCCTCGGGCGCCGGCCCGGCGGGCGCGGCAGGCGGCAGCGGCTGCCAGCCCCGGCGCTGGGCCATGCGGGCCAGGGCCTCTTGCAGGCGGGCGCGCCGCACCGGCTTGGTCAGGTAGTCCACCGCATCAATCTCGAAGGCCTGCAGCGCATGCTCGGCATGGGCGGTGACGAACACCACCGCCGGCGGATCGGGCAGCGCGCGGATGCGGCGGGCCAACTCCAGGCCGTCGATGCCGGGCATGTGGATGTCGAGCAGCACGCCGTCCACCGGGTCGCGGCTGAGCAGGTGCAGGGCCTCGGCGCTGCTGCCAGCCTCGGCCACCACCTCGGCAGCCGGCGCATGGCAATCGGCCAGCAGGCTGCGCATGCGCAGGCGCGCCAGCGCCTCATCGTCCACGATCAACAACTTCAAACGGTCTGACATGCCGGCCTTGGTTCTGTTCTTTATGCGGGGACGCTGATGCTGACGCGCCAGCGGCCGTCCTCGATGATGCCGCTGCGGAAGTCGGCCTCCAGGTCGTGCATCAGGCGCAGGCGCTCGCGCACGCTGGCCAGGCCGATGCCATGGCCGCGCTTGGCCGGGTGAAGCGGCACCGAGTTGGTGATCGACAGCAGCACCCGGTCGCGCCGGCGGCGGGTGCGGATCTCGATTTTGCCGCCGCGGTCGCTGGGCTCCACACCGTGGCGCACGGCGTTCTCCAGCAGGGGCTGCAGCATCAACGGTGGCAACTTGGCCT
>CALRVU010000380.1:0-4219 GCA_943371685.1 Bordetella parapertussis
CCTGCGCCATCGCCGAGAACATCGCCAGCGACAAGGACCTGACCAAGACCCTGCTCAAGGCCGTGGGCGTGCCCGTGCCCGAGGGCGAGGTGGTGCACAGCCCGGCCGAAGCCTGGAGCGCGGCGCAAGACATGGACGGCCCGGTGGTCGTCAAGCCCAGCGACGGCAACCACGGCCGCGGCGTCACACTCGATCTGACCGAGCAGGCCGACATCGAGGCCGCCTTTGAAGTGGCCAACCGGCACGGCAGCGAGGTGCTGGTCGAGCGCTTCATCCGCGGTGAAGAACACCGCCTGCTGGTGGTGGGCGGCAAGCTGGTGGCCGCAGCCCGCGGCGAAACCGCCTGGGTGACCGGCGACGGCGTGCACAACGTGGCCGACCTGGTCGACAGCCAGATCAACAGCGACCCACGCCGCGGCACGACCGAAGACCATCCGCTGAACCGGCTCAATGTGCGCTCCGACGGGGTGATCCAGCTTGACCTGCAGCGCCAGGGCCTGACGCCCGACTCGGTGCCCGCCGCCGGCAAGCGGGTGCTGGTCCAGCGCAACGGCAATGTGGCGATCGACTGCACCGACGACGTGCACCCCGAAGTCGCCCATGTGGTGTCGCTGGCAGTGCGCACCGTGGGCCTGGACATCGCCGGCGTGGACGTGGTGGCCGAGGACATCTCGCGACCGCTCGAAGCCCAGGGCGGCGCCGTGGTCGAGGTCAATGCCGGCCCCGGCCTGCTGATGCACCTGAAGCCCGCCGAGGGCACGCCCCGTCCGGTCGGCCAGGCCATCGTCGAGCACCTGTTCCCCAGCGACGACCACGCGGCCCACCCGGGTCGCATCCCCATCGTCGGCGTGGCCGGCCAGCGCAACACCCACACCATCGCCCGCGCCGTGGCCTGGCTGGTGCACCTGAGCGGCCGCCACACGGCCCTGGCCTGCCGGACCGGTCTGTACGCCGGCAACCGCCTGATCGAGAAGGCCGGCAAGCGCTTCTGGGATGCCAGCCACCGCCTGCTGATGAACCGCGAGGCCCAGGCCGCCGTGTTCGAGAACAGCGCTGCGCTGATCCTCGACGACGGCCTGCCCTATGACCGCTGCCATGTCGGCGTGGTCAACGACTTTGACGGCGCCGAAGACCTGGCCCGCCACGACATCCAGAACGCCGATCAGCTCTACAAGGCGCTGCGCACGCAGATCGACGTGGTGCTGGCCGACGGTGTGGGCGTGCTCAATGCCGGCGACCCGCGCATTGCCGAGATGGCCGAGCTGTGCGACGGCGACGTGCTGATGTATGCCATGGACACGGGTGCCGAGCTGCCTGCCGGCCTGCGCGACCACCTGGCCGAGGGCGGCCGTGCCGCCATCCTGCGCCAGGGCCGGGTGATGCTGGCCACCGGCAGCGCCGAGCAGCCAGGCCCCGACCTCGCCGGCATCCTGGCCCGCCGTGGCATGGTGCTGGACGAGGCCCTGAGCGAAGCCCTGCTGGCCGCCGTGGCGGCGGCCTGGGCCTTCGGCATCTCGCCCGAGCTGATTGCCGCCGGCATCGAAACCTTTGAGCTGCCAGCGGCCGCCTGAGCCGCCCGCTGTACCCCACACCGACCCCGCCCAGCCCGTCCCCGGAAGAACAAGAACCATGGACATTTCACGCATCCGCGCCCTGCGCGGCCCCAATCTCTGGAGCCGCCACACCGCCGTTGAAGCCATCGTGGCCTGCGCGGCCGACGAACTGGCGCTGACCAGCCTGCCCGAGTTCGAGAACCGCCTGCGGGCGCTGTTCCCGGGCATGGGGCCGCTGCGCCGTCAGCCCGAGCAGGCCTCGCTGGCCCATGTGCTCGAGGCCGCGACTCTGGCCCTGCAGAGCCAGGCCGGCTGCCCAGTGACCTTCAGCCGCTGCACCGAGACGGTGGAGCCGGGCATCTTCCAGGTGGTGGTCGAGTACAGCGAGGAAGACGTCGGCCGCAAGGCCCTGGCCGCGGCCGAGCGCCTGATCCAGGCCGCCCGCGAAGGCGGCAGCTTCGATGTGGACGCCACCGTGGCGGAGTTGCGCGAGATCGACGAAGACGTGCGCCTCGGCCCGTCCACTGGCTCCATCGTGCAGGCAGCCACCGCGCGCGGCATCCCCTACCGCCGCCTGACCCAGGGCAGCCTGGTGCAGTTCGGCTGGGGCAGCAAGCAGCGCCGGATCTGGGCCGCCGAGGTCGACTCGACCAGCGCCGTGTCCGAATCCATCGCCCAGGACAAGGACCTGACCAAGATCCTGCTGCGCGCCGCCGGTGTGCCGGTGCCGCTGGGCCGGCCGGTGGAAAGCACCGACGACGCCTGGGAAGTGGCCGAGGAGATCGGCCTGCCGGTGGTGCTCAAGCCGCAGGACGGCAACCAGGGCAAGGGCGTGACCGTCAACATCACCACCCGCGAGCAACTGGACGCGGCCTACCGCACGGCCGAGGAGATCGGCCAGCCCATGGTCGAGAAATTCCTGCCCGGCAGCGACTTCCGCCTGCTGGTGGTGGGCAACAAGCTGATCGCAGCCGCCCGCCGCGATCCGCCGCTGGTCATCGGCGACGGCGTCCACACCGTGCGCGCGCTGGTCGAGCTGGTCAATGCCGACCCGCGCCGCGGCGACGGCCATGCCACCTCGCTGACCAAGATCCGCTTTGACGACATCGCGGTGGGCCGGCTCGAAATGCAGGGCCTGACGCCCGAATCAGTGCCCGACAAAGGCCAGCGGGTGGTGTTGCGCAACAACGCCAACCTGTCGACCGGCGGCACCGCCACCGACGTGACCGACGACGTGCATCCGCAAGTGGCCGCCCGCGCCGTGGCAGCGGCGCAGATGATCGGCCTGGACATCTGCGGCGTCGACGTGGTCTGCGAGAACGTGATCCGGCCGCTGGAGCTGCAGAGCGGCGGCGTGGTCGAGGTCAATGCCGCGCCGGGCCTGCGCATGCACCTCTCGCCCTCGTTCGGCAAGGGCCGGGCCGTGGGCGAGGCCATCATCAACCACCTGTATGCGCCCGGCGATGACGGCCGCATTCCGGTGGTGGCCGTGACCGGCACCAACGGCAAGACCACCACCACCCGGCTGATCGCCCACCTGTTTGCGGCCAGCGGCCTGCGCGTGGGCATGACCAATACCGACGGCGTGCATGTCAACGGCCGGCAGATCGACTCGGGCGACTGCTCGGGCCCGCGCAGTGCCCGCAATGTGCTGATGAACCCCGACGTGGACGCGGCCGTGTTCGAGACCGCCCGCGGCGGCATCCTGCGCGAGGGCCTGGGCTATGACCGCTGCCAAGTGGCCGTCGTCACCAACATCGGCGCCGGCGACCACCTGGGCCTGAACTACATCACCACGGTGGAAGACCTGGCCGTGCTCAAGCGGGTGATCGTGCAGAACGTGGCGCCCGAGGGCTATGCCGTGCTCAACGCCACCGACCCGAATGTGGTGAAGATGGCCGCCACCTGCCCTGGCGGCGTGATCTTCTTTGCCGCAGACCGCCACCACCCGGTGCTGGCCACCCACCGCGCCCAGGGCCAGCGCTGCCTGTTCGTCGACGACGGTCACATCGTGGCCGCCGAGGGCAACTGGCGCGAGAGCGTCAACCTGCGCGAGATCCCGCTGACGCGCGGTGGCGTGATCGGCTTCCAGATCGAGAACGCCATGGCCAGCGTGGGCGCCGCCTGGGCTGCCGGCCTGGGCTGGGATGCGATCCGCGCCGGACTGGCCAGCTTCGTCAACGATGCCGACAACGCACCGGGCCGCTTCAATGTGATGGACTACCGCGGCGCCACGCTGATCGCCGACTACGGCCACAACCCGGACGCCATGCGCGCCCTGGTCGGCGCCGTGGACGCCATGCCCGGCAAGCGCCGCTCGGTGGTGATCTCTGGCGCCGGTGACCGCCGCGATGAGGACATCCGCGAGCAGACCCAGATCCTGGGCGCGGCGTTTGACGAGGTGATCCTGTTCCAGGACGCCTGCCAGCGCGGCCGCGAGGATGGCGAAGTGCTGGCCCTGCTGCGCCAGGGCCTGGACGGTGCACCGCGCACCACCCAGGTCGAAGAGATCCACGGCGAGTTCATCGCCATCGATCTGGCGCTGTCACGCCTGCAGCCGGGCGACCTCTGCCTGATCCTGGTCGACCAGGTGGAAGAAGCCCTCGCTCACCTGGCCAAGCGGGTGGCCGAGCCCGCGGCCTGAGCGTCCCAGTCACTGCGCAGCA
>CALRVU010000381.1:0-4215 GCA_943371685.1 Bordetella parapertussis
CGCGTGCTGACCGCCACCGGGTCGCGCGCGATGAACACGATGCGCGGCTCGCGGAACAGCGCCGTGTGTGTCAGCACGCCAAGGTTGTTGCCCGGGTGCTTGTAGACCCAGCGGGCATGTTGCCGGTCGTAGTCTTGCGCGATGGCCTGCACGCCCGGCCATCGGCCCGAGCGCTTTGCCAAGGCCTGCGTCAGGCGCTGGTCCTCCAGCGTGACGGGGTCGGGTTGATCGCCGCAATGCAGGCCCATGCCCTGCAACAGGCGCACCACCAGGCTGGTGCCACTGCGCGCCTGGCCAATGACCAGCGCCGTGCAGTGGTTCGGTGGCGCATCGTCGGGTTGCCAATGGAGGGCATGCAGACCGGAGTTGTTCATGGACAGGGCAGCTGAGGACTGGCAGCGATGCTAGCGCAGCACCGTGTCCGAGCCCCAGCAAACCTTGCAAATGCTGGCCTCGATCGCGTCGATGGCGGCTCAAACGGCGCTTCAAGCGGCTGCTGTGATCTGCACGGTGCCGCCGGACAGCACGGCGTTGCCTGACAGGGGGTCGCGGTCATGAGCGGACAACACGGCATTGAGATTGGCCCCTGGCCGCACGGCGGCCACACTCAGCCGCGCACCCGCCTGGTCGTGTCCCCAACCGTGGGGCAGGCTGACGACGCCCGGCATCATGTCCTCGCTGAGGGCCACGGGCGCGGTGATGCGGCTGTCGCCCAGTGCAATCTGGGCCAGATGTCCCTGTTGCAAGCCGAGGCGGGCTGCGTCGGCCGGGTGAATCAGCAAGGTGCAGCGCTCCGGGCCCTTGGCCAGCGTCGGCAGGTTGTGCATCCAGCTGTTGTTGGAGCGCACATCGCGGCGGCCGATGATCTGGAGGCCCGGCGCCACCAGCGTCGAAGGCGGGCTGCGCAGGTCTGCCTCAGCCTGCGCCAGGTCGGTCAGGCACAGGCTGGGTGCCAGTTCGATGCGTCCGCTGGGCGTGCGCAGCAGTTCCGGCAGCCTCGGCGCCAGTGGACCCAGGTCGATGCCGCCGTCGGCGGCCTGGAGCTTGGCCAAGGACAGGCCGTCGGGCCGTTGGCCAAAGCCGTCACCGTGCGGCCCGCCGCGCAAGGCCAGGTCGAGCAGGCGCTCGGGGCCCTCGAGGCCAGCCAGTGTGGCCATCAGGGCATCGGCCTGCGGCCCTGCGGTGCGGCGCAGGTCATCGGCCAGCAACTGGTCATCCAGGGCTTGCAGGTCGGCTGCGGCCCCGGCGCCCTGGACGATGGCGATCAGGCGCAGCAGGTTCTGCCACTCGGCGGGTTGATCGGCGGCTGGCGCAAACACCGGGTGGCTGTAGCGTGCCTGGTTGCGGAAGGAAAGCTGGGAGAACGCCACGTCATAGTGGCTGTCTTCGAGCGGCGACAGGCCGGGCAGCACCACGTCGGCCAGCCGGCTGGTTTCGTTCAGGTAGATGTCGAGGCTGACGATGAAGTCCAGGCCCGCCATGGCCTGCGCCAGTTGCGGGCCGCCGGGCGATGACAACACCGGATTGCTGGACACCGTGACCAAGGCCCGCACCTGACCCGGTCCTGGCGTGGTGATCTCCTCGGCAAGCAGGGTCATCGGCAGTTCGCCGAAGACTTCAGGGGCAGCGCTGACACGGCTGCGGTGACGGCCGATGCCGATGCCCTTGCCCACGCCGGCTTTGCCTTGGGTGTTGACGGCGAATGCGGGAGCCAGGGGGAACATGGCGCCGCCCTCGCTGTCGAGGTGACCGGTCAGGACATTGAGCACGTCGATCAGCCAGGAGGCCAGCGTGCCGTAGCGTTGGGTGCAGGTGCCGATGCGGCCGTAGACGCAGGCCCGCGGGGTGCGGGCCAGTTCGCGCGCCAGGTCGCGGATCGCCTCTGCCGCGATGCCGCAGTGCGGACTGGCCGCCTCCGGGGTGAATGGTGCAACGGCGGCTTGCAGTTCGTCGAGGCCGTTCAACCAGGGGGCCAGGCGCCCGGGATCCACCAGCTGCTCGGCGCAGAGGGTGTGCACCATGGCGGCCAGCAGGAAGACATCACTGCCCGGACGGATGAAGTGATGGGCATCGGCCACGGCCGCCGTCTCGGTGCGGCGCGGGTCGATGACCACCATCCGGCCGCCGCGCGCGCGGAGCGCCTTGGCCTTGCCGCGAAAGTCGGGCACGGTCCACAAGCTGCCGTTGCTCGCCATGGGGTTGGCGCCGAGGATCAGCAAGAAGTCGCAGCGCTCGATGTCAGGCACGGCAATGCTCAGCCAGTGGCCAAACATGAGGCCGCTGGAGAGCTGCTTGGGCATCTGGTCCAGCGTGGCAGCCGAATAGATGTTCTTGCTGCCCAGGGCCCGGGCGAAGCGGGCAAAGTAGAGCAGCAGACTCATGCGGTGGGCTGCCGGGTTGCCCACCGAGAGGGCCACCGCGTCACGGCCATGCGCGGCGACCAGCGGCGGCAGGCGGCGCTCGATCTCGGCGAAGGCCTCGTCCCAGCTGACCGGCACATGCTGACCGTCCCGTTTGATCAGGGGCTGGCGCAGCCGGTCCGGGTCCTCGTGCAGGTCTTTCAGCGCATAGCCCTTGGGGCAGATGTAGCCGGCGCTGAACACATCCCGCTCGGCGCCGCTGATGCGGATGACCTTGCCGCTTTCAACCTGCACGTCCAGTCCGCAGCAGGCTTCGCAGAGCGGGCAGATGCGGTAGTGGGAGCCGTCCTGGCCGGTCTGGGGGCGGCGGACGGTCTCGGGTGCTGCTTGCGGTGCCAGGCTCATCGGTGTCTCCAAGGATCAGCCGGCTTTATCGCCGCTTTGCGCCCGTTTGTCCGTCACCGGGGCGACGCTGTGTCTTGGTGCAGACCCTTGGTTTCAGCTCGGAGCCATGCGTCTGGCGGGCGGCATCCAGCGCCCTGATGCGCTCAGCGGTTGGCGCTGGGTGGCTCGGGCAGCTTGACGAAAGGTCGGACGTCAGCGCCGATCATGGTGTAGCTGGTGTCCACTGCTGCCGCACCGTCCACCAGGCTCAGGTTGCGCTGGCCGCCTTGGGTCTGCATCGGGCCGGTGATGCGGATGGGCGCAAAACGTCCTTTGGCTTCGACCGGCTTGGCGGGCTTGACATAGACCACCTGATTGGAGGGCGGTGGCGGTGTGTGGATGCAGGCGCCGACCCACGGAACAAGCAAGAACTCGCTCACCAGCTCACCCTTGAACTCGAGCGGAAGCATGTAGCCAGCCAGGCTGACGGTCTTGCCATTGAGCTCGGGGACGACACTGCGCGCACTCATTTCCCGCTGGGCAATGATCTTGTCGCGTTCGGTCAGCAACTGCACTGCGTCGATCTTGCGCTCGCGCAGGCGTGCAGCCGCCTTGTCAGCATTGGCCTGGGCCTCTTCCGACAGGGTCAGGCCCATGCGCTTGCTGTCGTGTGATCGTGCCACCAGACGCAGGTCGTTCTTGTCTTCCTCGCTCATGGACGCGAACGGATTTTCGGCCGGGGCGCGCTTGGGGGCCAGATCGGTCCACTCGAGCCGCAGCGCCACATCGGCGGCAGCCGCCGCAGCCGGCATCCATGCAATGCAGGCCAGGGCCAGCGTGGTCAGTGTCTTGGTAACGAGGTTCACAGCGTCGATGCCTGTCGGTTGGTCGGGGACGCCAGCGTTGTCTGTGGTGCTGGCGAAGAGATGCTACCGCGACTGTCAGCAGACTGTCTCGGCGCTTGGGCGATGATGCGCACCCGTGCGCGACGACCGAAACGGCGGGTGTCGCAAAAAATTGATGTGCAGGAGATTCGACGATGGAAGTGCTCAGGCCCTGGCTGACCGGTGGCGTGGCCAGCATTCTGCTGGTGCTGAATGCGCTGTTCTGGGTGCCGCTTTTGCTTTGCTTTGCGGTGTTGCGCCTGCTGGTGCCTGTGACCGGCTGGCGGCGGCTCCTCGCACCGGTGCTGGTGTTCATTGCCGAGTCGTGGATCCGCTGCAACAGCGGCTGGATGGCCCTGACGCAGCGCACCGCGTGGGACGTGCAAGGTGTTGAAGGGCTGGATCGGCAGAACTGGTACATGGTGACTTGCAATCACCAGTCCTGGGTCGACATCCTGGTGCTGCAGCACTTGCTGACCGGTCGCATCCCGCTGCTCAAGTTCTTTCTCAAGCAGCAACTGATCTGGGTCCCGGTGATGGGTCTGGCGTGGTGGGCGCTGGAGTTTCCGTTCATGAGGCGTCACAGC
>CALRVU010000382.1:0-4213 GCA_943371685.1 Bordetella parapertussis
AGGTGCGGATGATCAATCCGGCCTTCGAGGCCTTGACTGGTCTGAACGCCGCTGCACACGAGTCGCAGTCGCTCGAATCTCTGGTGCAGACCCTGGCCCGCGAATGCAAGCCCGATGCACGCCGGCCGCGCTGGCCGCTGGCGGGCCAGACCTTGCAGTGGTTGCTGGTGCGACCGCGCCGCCGGGTGTTGGAGGTCGCGGCGGTGGACATTGGCGCGCTGGGCGGCGAGCTGGCCGTCGAGCGCATGGTGTTCTTCCGCGACGCCACGGCGGAACACGAGCTGCGGTCGATGAAGACCGAGTTTCTGGCCACCACGGCGCATGAGATGCGCGCGCCTCTGGCCAGCATCCGGGGCTTCTCCGAGCTGATGCTGGTGCGTCAGGTGCCCCCGACACAGGCCCGCGAGATGGTCGAGATCGTGTTCCGTCAGGCCATGCGCCTGAACAACCTGCTGGGCGATCTGCTGGAACTCAGCAAGATCGAAGCCCAAGGGTCAGACCGCCTGAGCCTGACACCCATCGAACCGCTGGCACTGGCAGAACGCATCGTGGAAGGCTTGATCCTGCCCGGTGATGCGCGGGTGGTGGAGGTCCGGTCCAGCGATCCCTCGATGGGTCTGATGGGGCATCCGCAGAAGCTGGAACAGGTGCTGCTCAACCTGCTCACCAATGCGCTGAAGTACTCGCCTGGCGGCGAGGCCGTGACGGTGCAGATCGACCCGGTGACCGATGCCCATGGTCAAGATTGGTGCCACATCGCGATCGAGGACCGGGGGCTGGGACTGTCCGAGGAGCATCTCGGGCGCTTGTTCACTCGCTTCTTCCGTGCCGATCCGCAGAGCGAGATTCCCGGCACCGGTCTGGGCCTGGTGATCGTCAAGGAGCTGGTCGAGCGCATGGGCGGCCGGATCGAGGTGAGCAGCGTGCTGGGTCAAGGCTCGACCTTCCGGGTCTGTCTCCAGCAGTCGGCACGCAGCCTAGATCTGGCGGCCGCCTCGGTCGATTGACGCCCGATGTCCGACTTCGACCTCAACCCGAGCGATGCGCCCGCCCCCGAGGCGGCGGCCCCGGCGTATGGTCGCTGGGGCCTCCCGGCGCTCGGGCTGGGTCTGGCCTGCCTGTTGACAGTGTCCTTGGGCAGCAAGCTGCAGTCTGAACTGTTGGCGGATGGCTTGCGCAGCGGAACGCCGGCAGCCGAGGGGGCGCTGCTGGCCGCTGGCATGATGGCCCCGGCCGCTGTGGCGCTGCTGGGCTTGATGCGCTGGGGTCGCCTGCGCTGGCCGGCACTGGGTCTGGGCTGCTGGTTGGCATGGCTGATGGAACAAGGCGGCCTGGCCGAAGCGCAGACCACCGCCATGGCCTGGGCGGGGCCGCTGGCGCTGGCAGTCAGTCTGACGATGGGGGCCTGGCTGGCCTCGGGGGCCATGGCTCGCTGGGCCGCACCTCGCAAGCCCATGGCCGGGCCGATGGTCTGGTGTGAATGGCGGGAGGTCTGGCGCGGTCTGGCCGTGGTCATGGTCTACGGACTCGGTTGGATGCTGGTTGCCGCCTTGGTGACGACCGGAACCCGGACCGTGCCGCCCGGGTGGCCGGGGACTGCGCTGCCGCAGCCGGCGGCCTGGCTGTGGGGTGCCACTTGGTTGATGTTGGGCCTGAGCCTGCTGGTGCCCCTGGGGCTGTTGTGGCTTTCGCCCAGTGGCCCGCCGGCCCGGCGCTGGAGTGTGTCGGTGCTGGTCGTGCTGATCCTGGGCCTGGGTCTGTTGATCGCCCATCAAGCCGCCCAGTGGGAACAGGTGCGCACCCTGGCGCGCTTCCATCACCGTGCGCTGGAGGTTCAACGCTGGCTGACCCAGGCCGATCCGGGGACAGACTCCACCAACCTGGCCCGGCACGCCTTGCAGGCGGCCGAGTCGTCGGACCTGTGGGTCCAGGCGCAGCGGGCTGCTCCCTTGCAGGGCCTGGTGCTGTCCTTGCAATTGCCCGTGCATGCACCGCGGGCGACCGGAACTGGCGCCGCGGGTGCCTCGCCCTGGGCATTGCCCAGCGTCCGGTTCGAGCTGGCCGGACGCGCCGGTCCCATCACAGGTCACTTGTCGGTGGTTGAAGACTTCTGGGGACTGAATGCGCCGACCTGGCCAGCCGGTGTTCTGGCTGGCAGCCTGCTGCTGGCCAGCTTGTGCCAGGTCGGGTTGGCATGGGCCAGCGGCCGGCGTCTGGCCATGCAGGCCGAGCTGGAGCACAGCGCGCTGGAGGTTCATCAGTGCCTGCTCTTGCTGGAAGACACGGTGCTGGGCTATCGGCAGCAATCGGAGCAGCTGCAACTGGTCTTGCGTTCCACCCCTGCCGGCTTTGTCGCCTTTGGCAGCGAGGGTCAGACGGTGTTCGTCAATCCGGCCCTGGCCAGCATGCTGGACTGCCCGGCGTCCGACCTGCTGGGCCTGGATCGCAACGGCTTTGCGGATCGACTCAGTGCCATGGCGCGCGGCGATGCTGGCGCTCTGACGCACTTGCTGCTCGACGATCGGCCCCGGCCGGAACAGCTTCCCCTGCGGATCGGGCTGGTGTTGGGTGCGGAATCCGAGCGGGTGCTGGAGTTTGCGTGCAGCCGGGTCGAAGGTGAGTTGGTTCAGCTGGTCTGTTCCGTGGTGGATGTGACGGAGTCCGTGCGCCTTGAACACAGCAAGAGCCAGTTCCTGGCGAACGCTGCCCACGAGATCCGCACGCCATTGACCTCCATCCTGGGCTATGCCCAGCTTCTGGCGAGCCGACCCAGTCTGGCCGTGGAAGTGCGCGGCAAGATGCAGCAGGAGGTGGTCAACAAGGCGCAGGAGCTCAGCGCGCTGCTGGGCAACATGCTCGATCTGGCGGAGCTGGAGTCGGATGCGACCCTGAGCTCGCGGATCCAGCGGCTGGAGCTCAATGAGGCACTGGGCCAGGCCTTGGCAACGATCAATCCACCCGAGGGGGCATCGCCAGTCCAATGGCAGCCCTGTGACTTGCCCCTGGGTCTGCAGGCCAATCCCAGTCGCCTGCTGCTGCTCTTGCGTCACCTCGTCAGCAATGCCTGGTCCTTCTCGGCACCCGGCACGCCGGTGCGGGTGCAACTGAGCGTGCAGGCCGATGACGCGGTGCATCCTGTCGCCCTGCTGGAGGTGGAGGATCAGGGCCGTGGCATGAATCCCGAGGAATTGTCCCGGGTGTTCGAGCGCTTCTGGCGCGCCGACGAGTCCGGGGCCCGGCCCGGTTTCGGCCTGGGCTTGTGCATCGTCCGCGAGATCGTGCGCCAGTTGCATGGCCACATCGAGCTGCACAGCCAGCCGGGGCAGGGCACGCGGGTGCGGGTCACGCTGCCCTTGCTGAGTGTCGGTGCCCTGGCCGACGCGGCCTGAGTGCCGCCAGAGCCGGGCTCAGGCGCGTGCGACCGGCTGGCCCAGTGCCCGCAGCACGTCGCGGATGAACTGCGCCCGGTCGCGTGGCTCGGCGATCTCTCGTTCGATCCGCAGCTTGTCGTTGCCGGCCAGCTTGATGTGGCGGTTCTTCTGCACCAGCTCGATGATCTTCATGCCGTCGATCGGCGGATTGGGCTTGAAGGTGATGCTCATCAGCTTGGGGTTGGCGTCGATCTTCATCACGCCATAGGGCCGGGCCTGGATGCGCAGACGATGGGTGTCGAACAATGTCTGGCCCTGGCTCGGCAGCTTGCCGAAGCGGTCGGTGACTTCTTCGAGCAGCTTGTCGAGCTGATCGGGCTTGTCGGCGCTGGACAGGCGCTTGTAGAGGTTGAGCCGGGTGTGCACATCGCCGCAGTAGGCGTCAGGCAGCAGAGCGGGTGAGTGCAGATTGATCTCGGTGGTGGCGCCGAACACGGCCGAGTTGGGGCTGAGCAGGTCAGGCTCCTCGCCGTTCTTCAGGGCCCGCACGGCTTCGCTCAGCATCTCGTTGTAGAGCTGGAAGCCCACCTCCATCATGTTGCCGCTCTGGTGGTCGCCCAGCACCTCGCCGGCACCGCGGATCTCCAGGTCGTGCATCGCCAGGTAGAAGCCCGAACCCAGCTCCTCCATCTCCTGGATGGCCTCCAGCCGCTGGGCGGCCTGCTTGGTCAGGCCCTGCACATCGGGCACCAGCAGGTAGGCATAGGCCTGGTGGTGGCTGCGGCCCACGCGGCCGCGCAACTGGTGCAGCTGGGCCAGGCCGAACTTGTCGGCCCGGGCCA
>CALRVU010000383.1:0-4198 GCA_943371685.1 Bordetella parapertussis
GGCTGTGCGGTGCAGTTTGACGCCCCCGAAAACAGCCTGCTGCTGGCCCGCGACGATGCACTGACCGCCCTGCCCAGTGCCAACCGGCGCCTGTCCGTCGAGTTCGACAAGCTGCTGACGCTGGAGCTGGCCGACATCGCCAAGCACGATGTGGTGGCCCGCTCGCGGGCGACCCTGTTGCAGCGGCTGAGCTCGGGCGAGCTGTCCGAGGCTCAGCTGGCCGGCAGCCTGCACATGAGCCGACGCACGCTGCAACGCAAGCTGGCCACCTGTGGCACCAGCTACCAGCAACTGCTCGACGACACCCGGCGCGAACTGGGCACCCGCCTGATCGATGACCGGCGGCGCTCACTGGGCGACATCGCCTTCTCGCTGGGCTACTCGCAACAAAGCGCATTCACCCGGGCTTTCAAGCGCTGGACCGGGCAATCACCCACCGAGCACCGACAGGCGTCCATGGCCTGAGTTGGCGCGCCCGGGCAGACGACTGGCGCCACCGGTCAAGCGCGCAGGGCCGCGCAAGGCGACGATGCCTGCATCGCCTCTCTGACCGCCCCGACCATGCTCAACACCACTGACATCCCAAGATCGTCCCGATTCGACACCACCTTGTCGGTGAGCGATTTCATCCATGACGCGGTGCGCAGCGTGCTGCACCAGACCGAGCTCAAGCGCCTGCCCTACGAGCTGCGCGTGATCGCCGCCAATCGCCTGTCCAAAGATGCAGATGGCCATCTGGTCTTCTTGCGGGTGGACCGTTACCAGCCCTATCTGATGCAACGCAGCCAGCGCATCGAGCGCTACCTCGTGCAGTGCATCCGGCTGCAGTTCGACATCATCGTGCAGCAGGTCTACTGGCGCTGGGGCGATGATGCGCGCATTCCGGAGCCGGTGACGGACAGCTCCCTGGCAGCTCAGGGCAACGCACGCAAGGCTTGAAGCCGGGCCTGGAGGCCCGCCAACACTTGAACTTCAGTGTGAACCTGGCCTGCGTAGATGGCACCGTCATTTCCGTCCAGTGTGAGCCAGTCGCCTTCCTTCAGCGTCAGCTCACCCAAACTCAAGGTCCGCGCCGTGTCGTCAAGCTGCAGTTCGGCACAACCCACCAAGCAGACCTTGCCCAACTGCCTGGCCACCACCGCCGCATGCGAGGTGCGTGCGCCACGCTGGGTGAGCAGGCCAAGCGCTGACTCCAGCGCCGCAATGTCGGCTGTCTCGGCGTCGCGCCGCACCAGGATGACCGCCACGCCGCTGGCGTGCCGTTCCTGCGCTCGGACTTCATCGAAGGCGATCTCACCGCTGGCCACGCCGCTGCTGGCGCTGGCAGCATGAGCCAGCGCCAGCAGCTGCTGGCCATCGGTGGACACGGTGCGCGTGCTGACCAGATCCGCGTCCGTCAATCCCGCTGTGCGCTGGCGCGCCACCTCGGCCGGGATCACGCCAGCGTCGAACAGGTCCAGCGCGATGCGTGCCAGGGCCTGGGTCGAGCATTTTCCGTTGCGCGTCTGCAGCAGGTAGAGCTTCGCGTCCTGCACGGTGAACTCGAAGTCCTGCATGTCCTCAAAGCTGCGCTCCAGTGTGGCGGCAGCTTCGACCAGAACTTTCCAGACGCCGGGCAGCACAGCAGCCAGTTCGTCATGGCCGAAGGCGCTGCGCCGGCCCGACACCACGTCCTCGCCCTGAGCGTTGAACAGAAAATCGATCCACAAGCGGGGCTCGCCAGTGACAGGATCGCGGGTGAAACCCACGCCCGAGCCGGAGCGGCCACCCGAGTTGCCATAGACCATGGTCTGCACCGTCACCGCCGTTCCGATGTTGTCAGCGATTGCACGCTGGCGTCGGTACTCGCGCGCCTTGGCCGACTGCCAACTGGCAAACACCGCGCCGATGGCACCAACCAGCTGTCGCTGCGGATCCTGCGGGAACGACGCGCCGGCTGCGAGTGCATAGGCATTGAGGTAGCGCCGGGTGAGGCCGCGCAGGTCAGCAAAGTCCAGCTCGCGTTCGTCGCGCTGGCCCACCAGCGACGTGAACTCAGCCTCGAACAATGCTGCAGGCAAGCCGGCCACCACCTCACCGTAGCTGGCCACCAGGCGCCGGTAGGTGTCCCAGACCAGCCGCGGATTGCCGGTCTGACGCAAGAAGCCGGGCAGCGTGGCGTCGCACAGGCCGATGTTGAGCAAGGTCTCCATCATGCCGGGCATGGACACCGGCGCACCGGAGCGCACCGACAGCAGCAAGGGTTGCCGTGCATCGCCAAAGCGCAGGCCGGTACTGTGCTCCAGCGCTTGCAGGCCGGGCTGCCACAGAGTGGGCTGCACAGCGGCTGCAATGGCGGCAGCATCTCGGCAATGGGCGGTGCCGATGGCAAAGGCAGGCGGCACCGGCAGGCCCAGCGCTGCCATGCGCAGCAGGTTGTAGGCCTTGAAGCCCATGGTCTGTGCTGAGGGCACGCTGGCTGCGGGTCCGTTGGGCTCAGCCGGCCCGGAACCGATCAGGAACAGTGCTTCGGGCCAGTCGGGGTTCATGACTGAGCTCCGGATTGACCAAACACCACGTCGCGCAAGGCGTAGCCGGCGATCAGCAAGCGGTCAGAAGCCAGCTCCAGCGCCATCGCCAGGTCGTTGGCCAGCATCAGCGAGGCCGCATCCTTGATCGAAGTGAGGAGGGTCCGTCTTGCCGTGCGCAGCAGCTCATCGCAGGCGCGCTCGGCCCGCAGCACATTCCACGAGGCGGCCAGAAAGGCGTCGCTGTCGACGGCGTCGCTGCCCGCGCTCAGGCGCCGGGCTATGGACAAGGCCTTGACATGCTCTTGCGTGGCCGAGAGCACGGTCTCGGCCAGCTTGGCCAGCGCCTGGTGTACCTCGGCGTTCCAGCCTTGGCGGTGATCTTCAGCGATCAGGCTCATCAGGAAGGCGGCTTCCTCCAGCGCATCGGCCACATCGTCAGACACTTCCAGCAGTCGGGCGTACGGCCGCCAGCGCGGCTGCCGCTGGGCCTGTTCGCGGGCCTGCATCACCAAGTGATCGGCTTGGCGCTCCCAGGTCTTGGCGCGCGCCGCCAGGGCGCGAGCTGCCTTGCTGGCCTTGTCAGCGTCCTTGCCGTGATGCTGAGACATCTCGTGCGCCAGGCCATCACTCACGGCTTGGGCCAGCGTGTGGCAATAGGCCGCATGTTCGTCGATCAGGTCGAACTCGCTGCTGCGCTGGCGCATGCGCCGGGCCAGCAACATGCGGGTCTCGTCAGCCACCAGGGCGATCGGCTGCCCGGCGCGCAGAGCCGTGCTGGCCAAGCCCAGCACCTCGACCAGAAAGGCCCGCGCGTCATCGGCACCCAGCACGTCCTCCAGCCGGTCACCGATGCGAAACGTGCCCTCGCCGGCCGCCTGCATGGCGCCAAAGATGAGCTGCTCGGCGCCGGCCTTGAGCCAGGCCATGTGGCCGATGTCGAGCCGCGCGCCTTCGGTCAGCACGACAATCGCGTCGGCCTTGCCGATGAAGGGCAGCAGGCGCTTGCGGGCCCGGTTCCAGTCGATCAGGAACACCAGCCGTGAGCCGATTCCCCGCAGCGCCAGCAGCAGCGCCGGCTCGTCCGCACAGTCAAAGCGGGCGGATCCAAAGGTGTAGGCCTGACCCTGGTTGAGCGCGGCGTCGACCTTGGACTGCGTCTCAGCCCAGACCGCGCCGAACGGCCGCAGCAGCGCCTGGAAGAACTCGAAGCGGCTGCGATGCAAGTCCGAGTAGTTGAGACGGATGCACAATCCCTCGACCTGCACCACCAGCACATGGGCGTCATTAGTGCCGATGTCGTTCTGCAGCAGCAGGCGCGGGCCGTCGCGGGTGGCGGCGGTGTCCAAGCCGGGGTGGTCAAACTTGAGGGGCGCTGTGCGGTTCAAGCCATGCATGAAGGCCGCCACGCGCGGCCGGTCCTCGGCATGCAATTGCCAGACATGGGCGCCGTCTATCTGCTCGGTGGCCAGGCTGCCAGCCAGCCGGTTGAGCTGCTTGTGCAGGTCCATTACCAGCAGGTGCAGGCTGTCATCGTCAGAATCAACATGATGGCCGCCGTGCTTGCGCTTGCCCTCGGTCAGCAAGCGAAGTTGCGTCAGGCTCAGCGTGTCGGCGCGGTCCTTGTCGGCGTGCAGCGCCGCCAACCAGCCTTGCCAGTGCTTGAGCCGGGGCCTGGGGTCCTCGCCCGG